>NC_010602.1:1125000-1252500 GCF_000017685.1 Leptospira biflexa serovar Patoc strain 'Patoc 1 (Paris)' | reverse complement strand
TTTTTAGACAACTTCCCGAATTAGAATCTATTTCTAAAAAAAGTTTTCCTTTTGTACTTTCTCTCATAGAACATGCTATGACCGAACAAAGTTTACCAACCGGTTTAGAATTTAGACAAAAAAAGGGAATCTTCCTCAGTGAATTAGAAAAACACCAAATCTTATATTCTGATCAATATGCGGAGATATTTGTAACTCTTGGAATTTTGGAAATTCCACAAGACTGGATCCAATTATTAAGCCAATACAATTCAAAATCCTTAGTATTACTCGCAGAAAAAATAGTGAATATCTTACTTGGAACAAATGCGATTCAAACTTCTGCGAACCGCGCGATCAAAATTGCACAAGCACTTAAAAACTTCACACATTTCGATCCCAAAGCTGAAATCAAAACCATCCAACTCTCGGATTCCTTACATCAGATCCTTACAATTTTGCAAGGATCATTAAAACATGGAGTTGAATTAAAAACAAATTTTGTAAACATACCTCCCATCAATTGTTATCCAGATGAACTCAATCAAGTTTGGACCAATATGATTCAGAATGCGATCCAATCAATGAATGGAAAAGGAAATCTTACAATCGAAATCAATCAAACTGTATTAAAAAATAATCCATTTGCCTATGTCAGCATTGAAGATTCGGGGCCAGGGGTATCAAAAGAAATTTTAGACAAAATTTTTGATCCTTTTTTTACAACAAAACCAATTGGACAAGGGACTGGCCTCGGCCTCTACATTTCCAAACAAATCATTGAAAAACATAAAGGGATCATCGATGTGATCTCTACGAAAGGGAATACTAAATTCATTGTTTATTTGCCTTACCTTGACAAAACAAACGTTATCAAAAATGAATCAGTTTGACATTTCCATTTTTAGGGATGTATTAAACGGGATCAGGTAATCGAAAACTAACAGTTGTTCCTTTCCCTTTTTCACTTTTAGCCCAGATTTCACCACCATGTAATTTGATGAATTCATGACAAAGGATGAGTCCAAGCCCAGTTCCTTTTTCCCCTTCTAGACCGATCCTAGACAATTGTGCATCCAAACGAAACAGTTTTTCTAAGTCGGAACTGTCCATCCCCACACCGTTATCTTTACATTCGATTCGGACTCCATCTTCTTCATGTGAGGCGGATATTTGGATATAACCATTTTCATTCGTGAATTTAATAGAGTTGGAAATCAAGTTCCTAAGGACTGCTTGGATCATTTCAGAATCGGCATAAACAAATGAAAACTTTTCTGGAATCTCTACCAAGAATTGAATTCCTTTTTTCTGAATTGTCGCAAGCATTTGGTCGGTGATTTTGGAAACAACCGTTCGTAAATTGATCTCGGTGGGACGAAATGGCATATTTCCAGTTTGAGTCCTTGCCCAATCCAAAAGTTGTTCTAATAATCCGTACACTCTTGATGCGGATTTTTGAATTTCAAAAATTGTTTCCTTTTTTTCGGAATCTGAATACGTATCAAATTCTGTATACAATAGCTCAGTGATTTGTTTAAACGAACCAAGTGGATTTCTTAAATCATGAGCAATGATGGAAAAAAAAACATCTTTTGTGCGATTAGATTCACTTAATAAATTTTCTGAATTATGTAATGCTTCGATTGCTTGGTTTTTTTCAAAAATTTGAGTTCTCAGTAATTTGGTTCGGTCATAAACTTTTTTTTCCAATTCAAATCGATTCGAAAGTAACCTTTGGTATTGTAAGGTGATGAATTCCGCAAGGATGGCATAAGGATTTAAAAACGATATTAAATAGATATATGAATCAAAAATATTTGGTTGGACAAAGGGACCTATTCCCAACCGTGTCATCATGATACTGGATAGATATAAAAAAAATACACCGAGAGTCACACCACGGATTTGAAAACGATAACCCAAATATATGAGAACAAGAAAGGACAAGAAAAAAAGGTAAGGGAATAGATAGACAACCAATGCTTGGAAAATGACAAAAACCATGGTCCAAAAAATAAGTCGAAACGAAAGATCTTTCCAAAGCAACTTTCTCCATGCCATAAACAATGGAACCGTGATAAAGATTCCAATAGTGTCGCCAAACGTGATAACAAGGAGAGTTCTAAAAATATCATTTGAACTTAAACTTTGGAAGTATCCAAATGAATTGAGAACGACCCCAAGGATCATAATTGAGATCAAACTGGATAAAAAAGAAACATAGACGATGAAGTAAAAATTGTCTTTTGTTGAATTGAGGTTTTTACGAATTTTTTGAGTCCAAAAAAAATACGATAACCCAGATTGAAATGCATCCACTGAGGCAGTTAGTACAATGCTTAGATAAAGTAAAAAGGGAGAAAGACCATTGTGGCTACTGATGAGTCCATCTTTGTTTGCGATAAAACTGGCAATCCAAACAAAAGGAAGGAACCTGTATCCAAAAAACAAACATCCAATGAGACCGATTCCAGAAGGAATCCAAAGTACGGCCAAATTCATAGGATGGAAGGCAAAATATTCCATACCCAATTTGGCAGAACCAATATATGCACAAAATAGGAAGATACCTTTTACAATTGACTTCCAGTCCATAAGTGAATCTTAAAAAAATAGGGAATCGTAGATTAAAAAAAAGACAACATTTAATTATTTTAAATTTAAAGTTTTCTGAAATTTAACAATCAATTATGATGTTTTGGTTGGTTTGGAACCATTTAGGAGACTAAAAAAATCATGCTGAATATTTTTACTTTTCATAAAAAAGGTTCCAACTAACATTGAATCGATCATTCCACGATACTTTTGCCAATCCTCATAACTTTCAATACCCGATTCTGCCACTCGAATGATGGATGGATCCAATTTTGGCGCAATTTCTTCAATTAGGTTTTTATGAATTTGGAATGTATCTAAATCACGTGTATTGATACCGATGGTATTGGCACCTGCATCGAGTGCCAGATTCACTTCGAGTTCATTATGAGTTTCAACTAGTACAGCAAGCCCCAATCGGTTGGCATGTTCATGTAATGATTTTAAAAGTGATGGAGACAGGATACGGACAATGAGTAAGATTGCAGAAGCACCATAAGCGTATGCTTCATCAATCTGAATTGGATCTAAGATGAAATCCTTTCGTATGACGGGGAGAGAAACTTGATTTGCAACCGATTCTAAATCGTTTAAGGAACCAAAAAAATAAGATTGGTCTGTGAGAACTGAGATTGCTCCAGCTCCTGAAGTTTCGTACAGCTTAGCAATTTCTACAGGATGATAATCTGGTCGTAATATCCCAGCACTTGGACTCCCCTTCTTACATTCAGCAATCACCGATACCGAATTGGTTTTGAGGTTTGATTTCCAATCGCGAATGGGAATCTTTCGGTCGGGTAACGTTTTACCGCGACTTAATTCGATTTCAGAGTGTTTTGTTTCTACAATTTTGTGTAAAATTGGATTCAAGTCGATTGGTTAAAATGATTTTAACGCTGCGTCTTCAGAATCATAAATATCAAATAAAGACGTCAGTTCGATGACATCAAAGATTCTTTTTACTGCTGGTTTGATATTAGAAATCTTAAGGAATCCTTCTTTTGAATTGAGTTTGCGTAAAGTAGAGATACAAGCGCGAAACCCTGAAGAAGACATATACTCAACGTCTTTCATGTTGAGAAGAACCTTTCTATGACCTAAAGAATCAATGAGTTCTGTAAGTCCCTCTTCCACTTCATTTGCCACAGAAACGTCTAATCGACCTTCCAAATAAACGACTAGTTTTCCGTCTTTCACTTCGTGTTTCAGCACCGATTTACCCAACCTGATATGATTTTACAAAATCATCGTATTTTAGCGGAGTGTCAATCAATGTTTTCTGAAACACGCACTGACCTCCCTGACCTAAAAAATCGCCACTCCTTCCTCATTCTGGGGGGGGGAGCTTCCGGTGATTCCGCAGCCAAACTCCTTACCTCACTAGGCAAAAAGGTGACACTCGCGGATCGATTTCCAGAAAAAGCAAACCTCAGTCTTTACCATCATGTTTTGTCCGACCATGAGCCACAAATTGTTTTAGATGGAATCGATTGTATCATCAAAAGCCCTGGGATCCTCCCCAGCCATTCCATTTTACAAACAGCGAGGAAGAATGAAATACCTGTCCTCAGCGAAATCGCATTGGCAAGGATTTTTTACAAAGGCCCGATCATTGGTATCACAGGAACAGATGGAAAATCCACAACAACTGCTCTGACGTATCATCTCTTACAAAAGAAATATCCAAATGCAAAAATGGGAGGAAACATTGGAGTTCCATTCACTTCATTTTGTTTGGAAAATTTAGACTATGTTGTATTGGAATTATCAAGTTACCAGCTGGATGACTCACCTAACTTAAAGTTAACGGCATCTGCCATTTTAAATCTTGCCTCCGACCATTTAGAAAGACACAAGACAATGGAATCCTATGCACTCGCGAAATGGAAAATCCAGAATCTAGAAGACAAAGACCACCAGTGTTTTGTGAATCCAATTTTTTTTTCCTACACTCCATTCAGAAAACCAAATGTTTCCAATCTACATTCCATTGGAGACAATGAAACCTACTTTGTGAGTTTACATCCCAATTTGATCCACACACCAAAACATACTTATGACGCAACACGATTTCCCTTAACGGGAAAACACAATTTAATGAATTTATGTTTTGCGATTGCTTTGGCAGAAGTTGCTGGCCTAGATCCAGAACAAATCCAAAAACAATTGGAAACATTTCAAGGTTTGCCTCATAGGTTCCAATCGATTGATCCAAAAAATTTGAGTCCACAATACCAATCCATTCGGTTCATCAATGATTCAAAATCGACAAACCTACATTCGATGCTCTCTGGAATTTCTGGATTCCAAAAAGGGGATCCAATGTATTTAATATTAGGAGGCATACCAAAAGAGGAACCGATTGCTCCATTCATCAATCGATGGAAGGAATTAGAATGTCTATTGTATGTATTTGGAAACGCAAAAGAAATTTGGCAGAAAGATTTAGACCAGACGGGGTTGCCAGTCACATTCTTCGATACCTTAAATACACTTTTTAGCGAGTTAAAAATAACAATTGAAGCAAAGTTAGATGAGAAGCCAAACCTGACGGTATTATTTTCACCGGCAGGGGCTAGTTTTGATCTATATAAAAATTTTGAAGAGCGTGGGAACCATTTTGTTACACTTGTTAAGGAACACTTTGGACCACCCTCTACTTAAATTTTATCCTCTGATGTGATACCCTCCATCCACATGACGAATTTCACCTGTGATCCGATTGGATGGGCGGAACAAATAACATACTTCTTCCGCCAGGTCTTTTGCAAGTGCATTCCCGAGTGGTGCAGAGGTATGGCAATGAATCTCTGCTTCCTCTAATCCCTCGATGGCAGAACCTGCTTTACTTGCACGGTACGGAGAAAATCGTATCGCATTCACTTGGATCTCCTTTTCTTTCCCTAACTCCATCGCCATTTCTTTCACAAGTCTCTCTAACGCCGCTTTGGCGACACCAATGTTTTTATAAGGGTGGATTACCACTTTTTCAGCACCCAAATAACTGAGTGCCACAATCGATGCTCCTTTCACTAAGAGGTTACGATTGTATAGGCTTTGTACGATAGCAAGGAGTGAAAAGGAAGATACATTCATGGCATCCATAAATTCTTCTCGTGAGACGGTCATTATGGGTTTTACTTTTCCTTGGCGAATGGTTTTATCCATCGCAATGGAATGAAGTAAGGAATGAATGGTTTCCTTTTTTTCTAGGAGAAAATCAGCAAAGGAATCGATACTTTCTTGGATGGTAACATCTAATGGAAAAGTAACCACATCTTCACCTAACTCTTGCTTAACTGTATTTTGGAAATCCGAGTAAGTTCGATCTAAAAAATTGATACTATTCTCAGATAAATTTTTGTGAAACGGTGTTTTGCCAAGACCTGTACAAATGAGTTTGGCACCTTGGTCTTTACATTCTTTTGCAATGATGAGTGCAAGTGAAGACGCATCCGTGATGCCAGTAATGATCACAGTACGACCTTTTAGAGTTTGGTTCATATCTCCTCCTAGTGCTTAGACACAGAAGTTTCGGAGGTGCTTTAAAAGACGAACTTTTTTTCAGGTTTTTTTTATCGTTTGTGCTGAATTTTTTCGTAAGCACGACTTTCAATGAATAGATCGAGAAGGTCACCATCGATGTGTTGGTCCCTCACTTCCATTTTGAGGATATCAAATGCACGGTCCAAGGGCACTGCTTTTTTATAAGGTCGATCTTGGTCCGTGAGAGCATCAAAAATATCGGCAATGGCCATCATTTTTGCCTGCACTGGAATTTCGACAGCAGACAAACCACGAGGGTAACCAGAACCATTCAATTTTTCATGGTGACCATGCGCTATGCTTGGAACCATTTTTAATTCACGTGTCCATGGGATTTTGGATAAAAATTGGAATGTATGTTCAACGTGGGATTCAATTTCCCTTCTTTCTTCAAAATCGAGAGATCCACGTCTGATCGATAAAAAACCGAACTCTTTTGGCAAAAGTAAACTCAATTGGTTTCCATCAGTTGTATGGTAACTCATCTTTGAAATTTCTTCTAAAAAGTTTGAGTTTCCTTCTTCTAAAATGGTTGGTTCGTTGGAATCAGTAATGACACGTACCATCTCTTCCAATTTTCCTTTTTCTAAGGCATATTCCAATTGGATGGATTTTTCAAATTGTGGGTAACCATTGTTACCGTGTTTTTTTAAGTAATCAATTTTCTTTTGAGATAGTTTTGCTTCGACATCTTTTAAAATGAATTGGAATCTCCATCGGATGAGATCCATTTCATAGTCTTCCAATTTTTTGGCTTTGACTAAAACTTTTTCCCTAACTCCAACTTTTCCAAAATCATGTAATAATGATGCATAACGAATTTCTTTGATTTGAGATTCATTAAAATTGACATCTTTGAATCGGCCTACTTGTACACTATTAACTGATTCAGCAAGACCCACTGTATATTGTGCCACTCGAAACGAATGACCTGAGGTAGTGGGATCCCTCGATTCAATGGCCGAAACACTTGCGGTCACAAACCCTTCAAACAAAGTTTCGATGTCATGAACCAAATTATTGTTTTGGATGGCAACGGCCGCTTGACCCGCCACTGCCATCACCAATTCTTCCGAATATTTATCATATTCCAATACTGAATTGGTTTTCATCTCTTCTAAACTAAGTTTGGTTTGGAAGTTTTTTTTGCGATTGATGAGTTGGATAACACCAACAACTTCATCATGGTGGTCTTTCATTGGAACCACTAACATTGATTTGGAGTAATAATTACTCATTCGATCAAAATCGCTATTGAATTTATATTCTTCCTTTCCTGAAAGTTCATAAACATTCGGGATGTTTAATTGTTTCCCAGTAAATGCAACGTATCCCGCGATACTTTTTTTATTAATTGGTAAAATGAATTCATCACTATTCAGATCCAAGGCTGAAATTTTAAATCTTAAATTTCTGGGATTACCTCTTTCATCTTTTTCAACCAAATACAATGACCCTGAATCCGAGTTGGAAATTTCACGAGCAGAATTCAAAATATCACGGAGTAGTTTTGTGAAATCTTTTTCGTTCGCAAGACTGATTCCAATTTTTGTTAATTTCGAAATTTCATTTGTAGAGACATTAATCCGTTTTTGAAGTTCAAACTTATCAACGATCATTTGTAAGCTGGTAAAGGCATTGATCAAATTTTTGATAAGGAATACCAAAGGTGCATCGTCAGGGACATTGGTAAAAAATAAGTCTTCCTCGATTGAGAGTGCCATATAACCAGTGTAGTCGATAGGTGCACGAACGATGATGTTCGACATAATGGTTGGATGTACTTTTAAAAATTGATGGATCTCTTTGTGTTTATTTTCCAACTCGAATCGCGAGATGTAAAATAATACTTTGATGATTTTTCCTTGTGAATCAAAATCCGTTGTTAGCAGTTCCGATAAAGAAAGAACATTCGTTTTTAGTTTTTTAGAATAATCGGCAATTTTACCTTCAAAAAAGGGGTCATCCGTGATGATGTATTTGAAATCCGAAGATTGGCTCACGGATATACTATCGACAGCAAAAAATTCACTGTCGATTGTTTTTTCAAAAATTTACTCTGACTTTGGTTTGAAGAGAAGTAGAACCCCAAAAACCAAACTTGAAACCAGATAAAAACTCAAAAAATATAACACTTGGACTCCTAACAGAACATAGGGTGCGTGGACCCAATCCTTTGGTTCTCGCACTAAAAAAGGTAAAAAGATTCCAAGAATGGAAGGAATTAAAAAGGCCACCACTCCCCTTTTTCCTGAACGAGACCAATCCAATCCATCTAAATAGAAATACATCCCTCGGGCAAACATTCCTACAAAAAATGCCAAAGGAATCGTTACCAGAAGCTCTGCGCCAAGTGAAGAAGAAAAAGAGACGGTACCAACCCAAACTCCCATTTCTGCTTCCTCTGGGATAGAGACTTTTAAGATTTGGGAGATCAGTAAAAATCCAACGAGTGACGAGATTGATACCAAAAGAACAGATGCTATCATTTCCACAAAACCGTAGTTGGTGGTAAACGGAGATAAAACATATAAAAAACAAGGTAAAAAGAGAAAAGACAAATGAATGTTCTTTCCTTCCCCTAACTTTGATTCCATTGGATTTGGATTTGTCCAAAACATTTCCCTTGACCAAACAAAGGCTCCCACTGCGATTGTGAATGGCAAAAAAAGAGCCTGGTCTTCCGCGTGGATTTCGGTCTGGAATATTTGGATCCAAAAGAAGAATGAACTAAAAAAAACAAACAAAAGAAGAGTGAGTAAAAATCCAATGCTTCGTCGGAAGGAAAAAATTCTCTCTTCCAATGTTTGGTAAGTAAAAAACAAAATTAAATTAAATTTGGTTAAAACAAGAAAAAATGATTTTGTTTCCCATCCAAATCCTATAATCCCCCATCGAGAAAGACTTAAGAGAAAGAGAAAACCTAGAAAAGAAGTCCCCATCCAATAGAGAAGTAACAAATTTTTATTTTCTTCTGAAGATACCGAAACCAAACATCGATGTAAAAAAAACAAAGAAACAAAAAAGTAGATAAAGTCAATTTCAATGGAAATCATGGCATCACCTCATCGCTGATACTAAAAGGCAAAATGGAATACGGTGGCTCGCCATTTCGATCTAAACTTTGGAAATTGTGATGAAAACCGCGGATGGATTGATTTCCAATTAAAATAAACTTTTCCTTTCCCTTTGGTTTGAGGAGAATGCTGCGATTAAAAAAATACAAAACCGGATTTTCTTTTAGCTCTTTACCCAAGTTCATAAAATGAGGTGAAATTTTGGTATAAGGTTCATAGATATCAATGGAGTTAGCAGCTCGTATGATGATCGTTTTGTGTTTCAAATTTGGGATAGGGCGATTGCGAAGGATCCAGTGATTCGGATCATTGTATTCTGTTTGGAAATCACCCACACCATCCGCGGAAAGGATTCGAATATTTGAGAATCCATATAACTTTTCTTTGAGTTCTGGTTTTACTTTTTTTAAAAATAAATCCACTTCACCAGGTAATTCCCATAACACTACTTCCATTTTTGGGAAATGTTTAGCGACTGCTTGTGAAGTGACTCCTGGGTATTCTGGATGGTTGAGTGCAGGGCCGATGTCTAAGAAAACTACCTGGTTTCCACGTTCAAAAACTTTTAGGTCACCAAACAAGGATTTCCTGAGTATCATCATGGATTTGGAAAGATAGGCATTAGGATTTAATAAATCATCCAAAAACAAATTTGTATCTTCCAAACGGTTTTCGTAAGTCCTTGCTCGAATTTCTTCATCTTGGGTTTGAAATAAATAACGACCCGTATAAGAACGAATTGTTTTTTCTTCTAAGTCAGAAAATAGAGAAGAACTAGGTTGTACCCAAGTATATGGATAAATAGGTTTGCCAATTTCGAAATGAGTATCTGCTGGAAATGGTTTGATTTGTCCATAGGGTGTCAGTTTCACATATTGTTTGTAATAGGAATCAGCTTGTTCGGAGTTTTTTCTTTGTGAAGCAATTATGCTTAAATTAAATAAAGCACTCCGGTACACCAATGTGTCATCGATTGCATATGTTGTTTTTGCAAAAACGATGGATTCCCAAATGGATTTGGCAACACTCCAGTTTCCCATTTGGTATTCAGCTGCTCCATACAATAATAAAGATTGTAATGCAATTTCAAAATTGGGGATAGAAGTTTCGAATATTTTTTTCTTTTGGTCTTTGAGTAGGGAAATTGTAGCCTCGTATCGACCCATTTGATAGAGAATATGTGCTAAATTATATTCCAAATAGATGTTTTGGTAAATATCACTTAAGTTTCCTTGTAACCCAGAAAGTTCGAAAGCGGAAAGTTCCAGTTGGGATACTTCATAAAGTGTCAATCCATAAAAATAGGAATTCTCAATCCCCATAGGATCTTTGGATAATCCTAAGGTATCATATATCTTTTTGGCAGAAGTGAGATAGAATATAGCTTCTTCCTTTTTGCCATTAAGGACCAAACTTTTTCCAATCAAGGAGAATGTGTCTGCATATTCACTATGGAACACAAGTTTGGATTTTTCTTTTTCGCGCCTAGCTGCGTTTGCAAATTCAATCGCCTTACTATATTCAGCTTGATAAAAATAAAATTCGGAAATCTTTTTTGCGACCGTAAACGAAAGAAAGGAACTAAGCGATGGATTTCCACCAACTTCTTTCCATACCTCTTTTAGATTTTCTTCCGAATGTTTCTCCAAACGTAAAAGATATCTTTGCCATTCGCTGAAATCAGTTTTGAAATTGATGGATTGGAAAAAATTCTTTCGGTTTTCAATACTACCTTTTGGATCATATTCTGATAGTTTTACAAATTCTGACTCGGAAAGGATTTGTCCCTCCGAAACAAATGACCAAATGGGATTTCGTTTGATAAGACGGTTCAAACGAATGGTTTCATCTAGTAAATTTGTGAGCGATGTTTGTATTTTGAGAACGAGGGAACCCCTTTCCTCATAAAGAACAAAGATAGATTTTCCTTCGACGGTTGATTTTGATTCCACATAACGGAGTTTAGGCGTGAATAACACCCCTTTTTCTTCCCATTGGATGGTTCCAGAAAGAATCATTTCCGAACGATTTTGTTTGGGTGATGAAAGTTCCGAGTGTTTACCCAAATACACTGCATCTGTAGTTTGTTCCAATTGGAAACTGATCATTTCCTTCAAAATGCGAATGGTATTTCGATCGAAAGTTTCTCCTTTCGGTTCAAACTCTCCCAAACTAAAAAAAACAACAGTTTCGGGAGTTTCTAAAGTAATCGGGAGTGATTCTTTTTTGATTACATTTTTAATCGAATAGTATAACGGAGCATAGGCGATTGCCGTAAGAAGAGTGAAAACGAGGAGGGTATTTTTTTGAAAACGTGACAATTGACAAAATTCTAAAAGGTTTAGTTTGACCTAGTTTTCTTAGAATTTTGCAGAACTCAAGGAAAAAACGGGGTTACCCCCGCTTTCCCTCTACTCTTATCGTTTGAGTCCGAGTACTTCTTGGATCATCTGGTCTGATGTCACAATGGTTCTAGAGTTTGCTTGGAAACCCCTTTGGGTCACAATCATATCTGTGAATTGATCAGAAAGGTCTACGTTTGACATCTCAAGAAGCCCCGCATTGATTTTCCCGCGGCCTTGGCTACCCGCTTCTCCGATGTTTGCTTCCCCAGAGTTGAGTGAAAAACTATACATCGTGTCTCCTTCTTTGTTGAGACCTGCTGGGTTTGTGAAGTTGGCAAGGGCTACTCTTGCGAGAGGTTGGCGCACCCCATTGGAGAAAACACCCGTCACAGTCCCTGTGTTATCGATAGAAAAAGATTCCATATATCCCATTGGGTAACCATCTTGTTTCACTGCTTTTGTTGTGAAATCGGATGAGAACTGTGTAATGCCACCAACAAGACCCGCTTCACCGAGGTTTAGGCTAAATTTTTGCGCCGATGGATTTCCAGGAATGCGGAAAGAAATGTCTGCTTTGAGTTTTCCTGTGGTTTGCGAATCAACACCGTCAGACACACTGATGATCTTTCCATCCGGTGTGAAAGAAACTTCTAGTTCTGTATTACCAGAAACACTCGTATTCTCACCACCTGTTCCATTCACATCCACTGACACTTGGCTTGCATCTTCTAATTTAAAGCGCATCTTCCAAACATTTTCACGCATTTTGTAGAACTCCACTCCCATTTGGCGAGTGTTACCCAGTTCGTCGTAAACATTAATGGATGTTACATGGCCTCTTCTTTGGCGAGGATCCGGATCATTGATATAACGTTGGATGTCTTCTTCTGTTGCGTCAGGTGGAACTGCAGCAACACTAGCATTGAGGTTGGATTGAAAGTCAACATTCTGAGTGGCACGAGCAGGTTCTTTGGAGTAAAGAGGGATCACAATGTCTTCCAATGATCCTGCGGAATTGATGTATTTATTCCCTGACTCATCAAGCCTTGAATTCCAACCTTGCACCTTTAGCCCGTTTGCTGGGTTTACATAAAATCCATTTTTATCAACGTTGAAGGCACCAGCACGAGTGTAAAATTGTTTGTCTCCATCTTTCACAACAAAAAACCCTTCACCAGAAACGGCTAGGTCTGTATTTTTACCTGTGGTTTGTAAAGCACCTTGTGTCATGATTTTATCAATGGCAGCAATGAGTGATCCAAGACCAACTTGTTTTGGGTTTGTTCCCCCAATCCTTTCATTTGGTTCAGAAGCACCTTGCAATTCTTGTGAGATCATATCTTGGAACGTTACACGTTCTGTTTTAAATCCATGTGTGTTAACGTTAGAAATGTTGTTACCAATAACATCCATTCTAACTTGGTGGTTTTTCAATCCGGAAACACCGGAATAAAGTGATCTCATCATAACGTACTATCCTCTCTTTTTTTATCGACCTTTTTTGATTAATCCTGATAAGCTTCTTGTTTTTTTAATGTATTATTAGGAATCTCAGGAATGTTAGTTGGACGTTGGAATTGTGTTTCCGATTTTAACAACTCTGGATCAGAGATTAAATTAATTTTAGAAACATCAAGCATCCGACCATTCACTCTAACGTATGTTTTTCCTTCGTTATCAAAAAGAATGGCACCAGCAAGACCTGTGACATCCTCACCGGTTACCAAATCTGGACCCGATACAATTTTTCCTACTACCGAATAACTTTGTTTTGATTCCATTCTGGCAATTCCAGAAGATATATTTTTCATCTGTTCAAGTGAAGAAAACTGTGCCATCTGTGCGATGAAGTCTTTGTCTTGCACTGGGTTTGTTGGATCTTGGTGAGAAAGTTGAGTTAAGAGTAGTTTCAAAAAATCATCTTTCCCTAACTCTTTTTGTTTTTCTCTGATTTCAATCCCTTTCAAACCACTTGTTTCTTCTTTTTCCAATTGATCCAAATGTTTGCGGATATTAAAACTTCTATCCCCTTCAAAGTATTTGGTTCGTGTTGAATTTTGTGTGGATAAATCTTGAATTCCGTCTGGCATATTGTCCTCGATCTTTATTTATGTTTCAATTACGCGAAAAATTCTAATACTTTGGAATCTTGTGGCAAAGGAATTCCTTCTAAGTCCAAACCTTCTTCCTGTTCTAACATACCCATTTTTCCACGATTTTTGGCCGTTTCCATTAAGGTTTGGTAAAGTTCGTTTTGGTTTTGTCTGTCTGCAAGTTGGCTTCCATCATCCCATAAATCGATGATTAACGCTTGTAAATCAAGGCCAGATTCTTTTAAATTTTCTTTGATCGTTTGGATTTCGTTTTGGAGTGATTTTTGTAGTTCTTCCGATTCTACCAAGATCCGACCTTCTACCTTTTCCCCATCCACAGAAACCTGAAGAGTCAATCGACCGTATTCTTTCGGGTTCATGATGATTTCCGCACTGGATTTTCCATTTTGAACAATGTCAAACTTTGCTTGTTTGATCAGTTCATCCAAGTTCTGTTTCAAATTGTTTTCTTTAGGTTTTTGATTTCGTTCGAGAGTTTTTACTTCTTCTGATTTAGTATGGAGTTTGTTTTCTACTGAATGTAGATTGAATCCCTGTTTTGTGCCCCTTTCATCAGAGGACTTTCCATTCTCTTCACCCATCTTAGAAGAAGAAACATTTTGAATTTGGTTTACCAAAGTTTGTTCTATCTTTTGTTTTTCGTTTAGAACTTGGTTTTTGTTTTCATTTTGTTTTTGGAATTCTTTTTCTTTCAAACCAAGAGAACGAATCATTTTGTCAGAAGTGATGGAAACATTTCCATTTTCTTTTTCCGTAAATGAATCCGTGAATGAAAATTCCGATTTTTGATTTTTATTAGTTTTGGTTCGTGAATCCAGTTTACGAAGAGATCCTTCCGATTGGCTTTCGTTCTCTACACCCCGGATTTGTTTTCCCTTTTGCAAAAAAGATTCCGCTAAAGTGAAACCACTTGGAACATTTTCAAGTTTCTGCGAAACTGGGTTTGGATTGGTATTGGAATCGTTACCCAATTTTTCCGATTGGATCTTCTTTTGTGAACCAGGAAAGCTCAAAAGATTGTTTGGTATTTTATCAGCAAACGATTGTTTGTTTGAAATAAGGTTTTGTTTGGTTTCCAAAAGTTCCGTTTTCAAAAAATTCTCTGCAAGTTTTTTTGTTTCTTCTAAAAAACTTTTGGATTCTTTATTTCCATACAGATTATTCTTTTCCGCAGATTTCTGTAACGAAAGAGCAATTGTTTTTTCCTTTTGTAAGGAATCATTCCCTTCATTCGCAGGGAGATTTTGTTTTTCCCAAAGGCTATGGTTGGACAAAATCCCAATGCTATATTCAAGTGCCTCTCGGTCTAAATCTTCTTCTTCTGAAGTTTCCTCAGTGGACTCTTCTTTTGACTTTTGGCTAGAAGTAAATTCCGTCTCAGGATTTTTTGGGCCATTGATTGGTGATGTTTGGTTTTCGACTTCTCGATTGGAAACGGAAAGTGTTTCGGGTTCATTCGAATTTGAGTCGGCATGGAGAGGTTTCCAATCAGAGGCTGATTTTGGTTTGTCCGAATGGATTTGGAATTCACGTTCTAAAATCTCTCCAAAACTTTCTTTGACCGCAAAGTAGTTGTTATTTGCACCATCCCGTTGATTCACCCGCAATTCAGTTTGCGGAAAAGGAATTAAGTTTTGTTTGTCAACGTTTACATTCATTGGGGTGCCTTCTCCCTTAAGGATCGAACTTCCCCAGATTTCCTTGAGAGAATTATCTTCTTCCTTTTCTGGTTTATGTCAAGAATCCAAATCCAAAGGAGAACTCGGCAGATTTTCCATTGACAAATATTCACTAAATTGGAGGATGAGTTTGATTTATTGATCAAATAGGTGCAGAAATGAATTATTTTACCCAATTCCTCCAATTTAAACCGAGATTTTCTGTCATATTGTCCATTTTTTTGGGAATTGGGATCGTCACTTCTCTTTTTGCAGATCCAAATTTTCTCCATGTATCTTTTGATCCAACCCGGGAATTGTATGAAGAAATCAACAAATCCTTCCTCAAACATTGGAAGGAGAAAAAGGGAAACGAGTTTACCATCCAACAATCTCATGGCGGTTCGGGAAAACAAGCTCGTGCGGTGATTGATGGCCTCGATGCAGACGTTGTCAGTCTAGCACTGACGTATGACATTGACAGTATTGCCAGCAAATCGAAGTTAATTGAATCGAATTGGCAAACCAAACTTCCAAATAAAAGTATTCCTTATTACTCTACAATTATCTTCCTTGTTCGGAAATCGAATCCCAAAAAAATCAAAGATTGGGATGACATCGTAAAACCAGGGATTTCTGTGATCACTCCCAACCCAAAAACAAGTGGGGGGGCTCGATGGAATTACCTTGCGGCTTATGGGTATGCCAAACGTAAATATAAGTCCGATGAGAAAGCAAACGAATTCATTAAATCCTTATACAAAAATACATCTGTTCTGGATACAGGTGCCAGAGGATCCACCACTACCTTCGTCAACCGTAAGATTGGAGATGTTCTCATCACCTGGGAAAACGAAGCAAAACTTGCGTTAGATGAAGAAAAACGCTCTGGAAAAAATAGTTTGGAAGTCATTTACCCATCTGAATCCATCAAAGCAGAGACTCCCGTCGCTATTGTCACAACTACGGCAAAAGAAAAAGGTAACTTGGAAAAAGCGAGTGCATACCTTGAATTCCTTTTTTCAAAAGAAGGACAAACCATCATCGCAAAACATTTTTTCCGTCCCATTGATCCAACCATTGCTAAATCTACGGCGAAAGATTTTCCCAATCTAAAATTATTTTCTCTATCCGATTTAGGTGAAACTTGGGACTCTGCACAGAAAAAACATTTTGCAGATGGTGGATTATTTGATGCCATCTACAAAACCAAATAAATGATGCAAATTAAAACGCGGCCGTACAAAAAAATCCATTTTGGAATCAGTTTAGGATTAACTGTCTTTTATTCGTCCGCCATTGTCATCATACCACTTCTTGGACTTTTGATCCATTCTTTGGGAATTGGAATCTCTGGAATCCTGGAAGTGTTTACCGATGAACGCATTCGATCTGCTTTGTATTTGAGTTTCACTGTAGGTTTTGTTTCTGCCCTACTGAACCTCTTCATTGGTTTTTTATTTGCTTGGGTCCTTGTTCGTTATCAGTTTCCGTTCAAAAAATTTTTTGATACACTCATAGATCTACCTTTCACTTTACCCACAGCGGTTGCCGGGATTGCACTGACGACAATTTACTCCGAGACAGGTATCATTGGTTCCTTTTTTGCCGAGTGGGGGATTCAAATTGCTTATACACCAGTCGGCATTGTGATCGCACTGGTATTCATTGGGTTTCCCTTTGTGGTAAGAACAGTCCAACCTGTGATCGAAGAACTTCCGAAAGAATTGGAAGAAAGTGCTCGTTGCCTTGGTGCGACTCCCTTCCAAACATTTACGAGAGTATTATTACCTGAACTTTGGCCGTCACTTCTTGCGGGAACGGGAATGGCGTTTGCACGTAGCATAGGGGAATATGGTTCAGTCGTTTTTATTTCAGGGAACCTTCCTGGCAAAACAGAAATTTTGCCCCTACTCATTGTCACCAAACTAGAACAGTACGAATATGAGAAGGCAACATCCATTGCGATTGTGATGTTACTCTCTTCGTTTTTCTTTATGTTTCTTATTAATTTATTACAAGAACGGGCTTCGAAAAAACTCACATGAAATTGAAACTTGTTCCCTTCTTACTGATAATTATCGCATACACGTTGTTTGCTGTATTGTTAATTTTGCCGATTTATACAGTCTTTTCTGAGGCTTTTTCCGAAGGATTGGATAAGTATTGGTCCTCCATCACAAGTGAATATGCACTTTTTGCCATTGGACTTACAGTCAAGGTTTCGGTTGTATCCGTGATCTTAAATACCTTATTTGGAATCACTGCGGCCTTCACCATCACTCGGTTTTCGTTTCCAGGGAAAAATTTACTCGTGACGATTATCGATTCTCCTTTCGCGGTATCTCCTGTGGTATCTGGACTCATCTTTTTGTTGTTATTCGGAAGGCAAGGTACCTTTGGTGACTTCCTATCAGAGCATCATATTAAAATTGTATTCAATACTCCAGGACTCATCATTGCAACCGTGTTCATCACGTTTCCATTTGTGGCACGGGAACTCATCCCACTCATGCAAAGCCAGGGTCGTGAAGAAGAAGAAGCAGGATTGTTACTCGGAGCAAGTTTTGGACAATTATTATGGCGAATCATTTTGCCAAATCTCAAATGGGGTCTGTTATATGGGATCATCCTTTGTAATGCAAGAGCTATGGGGGAATTTGGAGCCGTTTCTGTCTTAAGTGGTCACATCCGTGGTAAAACCACAACCCTTCCCCTATACATCGAAATGTTATACAATGAATTTGATTCCGTTGGTGCGTTTGCTTGTGCCACCTTACTAGTGTTTTTATCACTTCTAACCCTCATCTTTAAATTGATTTTGGAAAAACGAACCGAGAGACCATAACATGCCTATTGAAATACAAAATGTACATAAAACTTTTGGATCGTTTACAGCCTTAAAAGATGTGAACCTTACCATCCCTGATGGAGAACTTGTGGCCTTACTTGGTCCTTCTGGTTCTGGAAAAACAACCTTACTACGAATCATCGCAGGCCTCGAAGAACCTAGCTCTGGTTCGGTGAGTTTTGTGGGTGAACAATTGGCCTCATCCAAAATCCAAAATGGTGAAGTAGGATTTGTTTTCCAACACTATGCACTCTTTCGTCATATGACGATTGCTGAAAACATTGCCTTTGGTTTAGAAGTCAGACCCAAAAAAACGAGACCATCTAAAAAAGAAATCCAAGAAAAAATCACAAAACTTCTCACCCTCATCCAATTGGAAAAATTTCACAACCGATACCCACATGAACTCTCCGGTGGGCAAAGGCAAAGGGTAGCACTTGCTCGTGCCCTTGCCATCGAACCCAAATTTTTATTACTCGATGAACCCTTTGGTGCACTCGATGCCAAAGTGAGAAAAGAACTTAGGAATTGGTTACGAAGGCTCCATGATGAGATCCATATCACCAGTGTTTTTGTGACCCATGACCAAGAAGAAGCTCTCGAAGTGAGTGACCGGATTGTCATCCTAAACCAAGGGCAATTGGAACAAGTCGGAAGTCCTGACGAAGTGTACAACAAACCCAAATCTCCCTTCGTCTTTCACTTCTTAGGTGACGTGAACCTTTTCCATGGGAGAATCGAAGAAGGGAAAACAAAAATAGGAAACCTTGCCCTAGACTCCTCCGAACACCAAAACATCAAAGAATCAGATGCCGTTGCCTACGTCCGACCTTATGATGTGGAAATCGTCAGAGAAAAAGACCAAGGCATTGCAGCAGAAATCCAATACATCCATTCGACGGGCCGGAATGTGCGAGTGGAGTTAAAACGAGTGGATACAGGGACTCTCATCGAATCTGTCCTTGAACAGGAAACCTATAAGTATCTGAATTTGTTCCCTGGGGAGACCGTTTTCCTGCGGATCAAAAAGGCAAAAGTTTACGTAGAAGACTTCTCTATCTAATAATTTCCGCTAATATACTTTACAAATCGTCCAATATACAAAACATTGGATGCTAGGACGGGGAAAATATGGGAAATTTGGAAGTTTTGACAGAATCTTATGCCAACCGCTCGCTTGTGGATGGTTTACGCCAATTGAGCTCCGAATTCCCGGGCAAAGTGGTCTTCACCACAAGTTTCGGACTCGAAGACCAAGCCATCACCCATGCCATCCTATCCGAACAAATCCCCATCCGCATCGCCACTTTGGATACTGGACGGCTTTTCCAAGAAACCTATGATGTTTGGCAAAAAACAAACATTCGTTATGGGGCAAATATTGAAACCCATTTTCCCAATACAAAAGAGATCCAAAATTTTGTGGATACAAACGGCCCCAATGCATTTTACGATTCGCAAGACCTAAGAAAAGAATGTTGTCGGATCCGAAAACTAGTCCCTCTTGATTCCTTACTCACTGGGATGGAAGTTTGGGTGACTGGCCTTAGAAAAGACCAATCCGGATTTCGGACAGAGATGTCTTTATTCGAATCCGATCCAGCACGAAATTTAATCAAATACCAACCCCTACTCCATTGGAGTTTTGAAGATACTTGGAAGTACATCCGCGAACACAATGTACCTTATAATCTTTTGCATGACAAAGGATTCCCAAGCATCGGTTGTGCACCATGCACACGAGCCATCGAACCGGGCGAAGACTTTCGTGCGGGAAGGTGGTGGTGGGAACAAGAATCTAAGAAAGAGTGTGGTTTGCATTGGGTAGATGGAAAACTCACACCGAAAAAAGGATAACAGGCCATGACAAACACACATCGACTTTCACATTTAGACCAATTAGAATCAGAAGCAATTTATATCTTACGGGAAGTAGCTGCCCAATTCGAAAGACCCGCATTATTATTCTCAGGTGGTAAAGATTCGATTTGTTTGGTGCATTTAGCACTCAAAGCCTTTCGACCAGGTAAATTTCCTTTCCCACTCGTTCATATTGATACTGGGCATAACTTTGATGAGGCGCTGAAATTCCGAGATGAACTGGCAGATACAATCGGTGAAAAATTAATTGTACGTTATGTGCAAGATTCAATCGACCAAGGGAAAGCCGTCGAAGAAAAAGGTAAATTTCCAAGTCGTAATGCCATCCAAGCTGTGACTCTCCTTGATACGATCGCCGAATTTAAATTTGATGCCTGTATTGGTGGGGCGCGTCGGGATGAAGAAAAAGCAAGAGCCAAAGAACGAATTTTTTCAGTCAGAGATGAGTTTGGATCATGGGATCCAAAACTCCAACGTCCTGAACTTTGGAATATTTATAATGGAAAAATCCATGTCGGCGAAAACGTAAGAGTTTTTCCGATCAGTAACTGGACAGAACTAGATGTTTGGGAATACATCCGAAAAGAAAATATTGGACTACCTTCCTTGTATTTTTCTCATAAGCGTGAAATTGTTTGGAGAGAAGATTTGGTCTTCCCTGTCTCAAAATTTATCAGCTTAGACAATACCGACAAGGTGGAAACAAGGACTGTTCGGTTTCGTACTGTTGGCGATATGACTTGCACTGCAGCAGTGGAATCGGAAGCAAACTCTGTGGATGACATCATTCGTGAGATCCAAATTTCCCGTACAACGGAAAGAGGTTCTCGATTGGATGACAAACGATCGGAAGCTGCAATGGAAGATAGAAAAAAAGGTGGGTATTTTTAATGGATATTTTACGATTTATCACAGCAGGAAGTGTGGACGATGGGAAATCAACTCTCATCGGACGTTTGTTATACGATAGTAAGTCCATTTTCCAAGACCAGATGGAAGCGATCGAAAGAGCAGGCCAAGTGAATGGACAAATCAATTTAGCCCTACTCACCGATGGTCTCAAAGCAGAAAGAGAACAAGGCATCACAATCGATGTCGCGTACAAATACTTTTCGACTCCTAAACGTAAGTTCATCATCGCAGATGCACCAGGCCATGTCCAATACACAAGGAATATGGTGACAGGTGCCTCCAATTCAGACCTTGCCATCATCCTCATTGATGCAAGAAAGGGAGTGATCGAACAAACTTACAGACATTCATACATCGTTTCTTTATTACGACTCCCATATGTGGTCGTTTGCGTGAACAAAATGGATTTGGTGGATTTTTCTGAAGAAGTGTTTTTGAATATCAAACAACAATATTTGGAATTTGCAAAAGATTTGGATTTAAAATCCATTCACTTCCTTCCCATCTCCGCTTTAAATGGAGACAATGTTGTGGATACATCCCCATCTATGCCATGGTGGAAAGGAAAATCCTTACTTCACTTTTTGGAGGAAATTGAGATCCATACGGAAGAAGAATCCCCTGCTCCGCGATTCCCAGTCCAAAATGTAATTCGTCCACAAACAACAGAATACCATGATTACAGAGGTTATGCGGGACAAATCAGAAGTGGCCATTTTACTGTGGGTGATTCCATCACAGTCCTACCAAGTGGACTCACTTCCAAAATCAAAGCCATCGATAGTTTTGATGGGCCACTCACAACAGCCTATGCACCAATGTCTATTACCATTCGATTGGAAGATGAGATTGATGTGAGCCGAGGAGATATGCTTGTTGTCACGGGTAAAGAACCCAAAATTTCCCAAGATTTGGAAGCATATATTTGTTGGATGGACCAAAAAGTCCTCACTCCAGGATCCAAATATTTACTCCGCCAAACGACAAACGCAGTGAAGGCATCCATCCGTTCTTTGGAATTTAGAGTGGAAACAAGCACTCACGAAAAAAAAGAACAAACGAGTCTTGGTTTGAATGAAATTGGAAAAGTAACCATTCGGACGGCAAAACCTGTCGCTTACGATCCGTATTCCAAAATTAGGGGCACAGGGAGTTTTATCTTAGTCGATGAAGGAACCAACCAAACCGTTGCGGCAGGAATGTTATTGTAGAGAGATGGCTTCCAAAATCGAAATTGATTTTCGATTTAACTCGTTTAGTAAAATCAATCGAAAGGAGTTCGAAATCAATTAATTTGTGATCTGCACTTTGTTGGATAGGTATACGCTGTTTTATGGTGGGAAATTTTATGAAAAAAATACATCCAATGATCCAATATCCTTGAACCATTGGTTTCGTTTGGTTTCGATTCTTATTTCAAAATCCCAATCCGATTGATATAATCTCCAAAGGATTCCTTACCTTTTCGATCCTTTGAAAATTTTCCAAATAGACCATCTAATTCTTGTAAGATTGCCGACTCATCCAAATCTTCTTTGTACTTTTTATTGAGACGGTATCCTTCTGCGTCGGCACCTACGTGTAAATTGTATTTACCGTAGGATGTTCCCACAAGTCCAATTTCGGAGATATAAGGCCTTGCACATCCATTGGGGCAACCTGTCATCCGAATGGAAATTGGTTCCTCTGATAGCCCATGTTTGGAAAGGATTGGTTCGATTTTATCAATGAGGCTTGGCAGGTATCTTTGTGCTTCCGCAAGCGCCAATGAACAAGTGTTTAACGCAACACAAGCAATGGAATTTTTACGGATAGGAGATACCTCAGCAGTCTTTCGATGGACTCCAAATTTTACAAGAATCGATTCAATGAGATCCTTGTCCTTTGGAAAGATATCGGACAAAATCAAGTTTTGGTTACAAGTGAAACGAAATGTTGCACGTCTTGTTTTGGAAACTTCAAGAAGAGCTGTTTTTAGATTATACCCATGTTCGTCACAGACCCTTCCATTTTCAACAAATACGGTATAATGCCAGTTTCCTGCCGCATCTTGTTTCCATCCAAAATCATCAGACCTTGTTGTGAATTGAAAATCTTTTGCTGACTCAAAACTAATACCTGCACGTTTTTCAACTTCACGTTTGTAAAACTCAACACCTAACCGGTCCAATGTGTATTTCAATCGAGACAATTTGCGGTCTTCTCTGTTTCCAAAATCTCTTTGGACAGTGACAATCTCGTAAACAACACGTAATATGTCTTTTTTAGGAATAAAACCAAATACAGTTCCAACCCTAGGATAAGTATCGGGATTCCCATGAGTTGTTCCAAGTCCTCCCCCCACTGCTACATTGAATCCCAATAATTGTCCATTTTCTATGATGGCGATGAGACCAATGTCGTTTGTAAAAAGATCCACATCGTTATACGGCGGGATCGCGATGGCGATTTTGAATTTACGAGGAAGGTAAACATCCTTATACAAAGGATCTTCTGGTTCTTCTTTTTCTGCTAAAAGATTTTCATCTAACCAAATTTCGTAATACGCTCTCGTTTTGGGAAGTAAGGAACGACTGATTTCCCCTGCATAACCAAACACCTCTTTGTGGAGGGGGCTTGCCGCTGGATTCGAAGTACATGTAACATTACGATTGACATCTCCACAAGCCGCGATGGAATCCAAAAATACAGAATCAAATGCTTTGATGGTTGGTTTGATTTTGGATTTTAAAATACCATGGAGTTGGACGGTTTGTCTTGTGGTGATTTTGATCGTTCCAGTGGAATTTTCACCAGCTACATTATGTAAGGCTTCCCAGTGTACAGGGCCAATCATTCCACCAGGAATCCTCAAGCGAATCATAAAGGAATATAGACGTTCTAATTTTTTAAGAGCACGTTCATCTCTTCGATCCCGATCATCTTGTTGGTACATTCCATGAAACTTAAGTAAAAGTTGGTCATCAGAACGTAAAGAACCAGTATGTTCATCCTTTAAACTATCGACGAGTGATCCTCGAAGGCCCCGGCTTAGTCTTTTTACTTTTTCTGCGAGAGTTTCTTTTTTAGTTTCTGCCATGGGTTCCTCAGTAAACGTCCTTGATGTAACGGCCGTTTTCTTCCAATTCTTTTAGATAATCAGAAGCTTCTTTTCCAGTATCAAAAGTTCTTTCCGATAAAATTTCAATTAACTTACGATCTACGTCTTTACTCATAGGATCCTTTGACCCACATAGATAAATGACAGCACCATTTTGAATCCATTTCAAAAGTTCTTCTGCATTTTCACCCATTCGGTCTTGGACATAAACTTTCTCTTTTGTATCACGAGAAAATGCTGTATTCAATTTATGAAGTACACCTGTGTCCATTAGCTCGAGAAGTTCTGTTTGGTAATAAAAATCAGAGACAAAATTTCTTTCCCCAAAAAATAACCAATTTTTCCCATTCCCACCAGACTGTTCCCTTTCAAATAAAAAACTGCGAAATGGAGCAATGCCTGTTCCTGGCCCAATCATGATGATATCAGTATCGGGACTAGGAAGGCGAAAGGAATTATTTTTTTGAATGAAAAATGGAACTGTATCTCCTTCTTTTAATGAAGAAAGAAACCCAGAACAAAAACCTGTTTTGATACCTGTGAAGGTTTCGATTTCCACCTCAGCTACCGTTAGGTGGACTTCCTCTTCTCCATGTGCCGATGGACTAGATGCAATGGAATAATACCTTGGAACTATCGGTTCCAAAATATCAACGATCGATTGAATCTCGAGCTTTGTATCACTTGGATACAGTGTCAATAATACATCTAAATCCAATTTACCAGAAGGAATTTCTTTTTTAGAAAGTGATACATACTTTTGGATCACTCGGTCAGGTAAAAAACGAATGGATACTTTTTTGCGAAGTAAATCGTACAACATCCAAGTTTCCCCTTTGTAGGTGACCCTTGTTTCTCTGTCTGTTTGTAATAATCCCAAAATTCGATTCACTTCATCTTCGCGGTTGTATGCTAAAAATCCAGCGCTATCACCTGGTAAATAATCAACAGGAAGAGAGCTTTTGATTTCAATATGACGAGTGGATTTTGTTGCCCCAATATCGTTTAACACAAGATTTGTGACAATTGTACCTTCATATACTACTTTTCCACCTGAATTAGGTTTGGACGCTGTCGTTTGAGTTTGTTTAGAGACTTGTGTGGTTGCCGTTTTGGATATAGCATTGAGTTTAGAAATGAGATCTGTTATCCATGGTTTTGATACCAGTTCAAAATCTACGTCACATTTTCCAAGATCGTGGATACGTTCAGCCCCTAATTTTTCCAACATTGAATCCACATCAATTCCTGTTTGGCAAAACAGTGGGTAACTAGTATCACCTAATCCAAGCACGGCGAACTTCATTTTTGACAAAGAATCTTTTGCATCTGATAAAATTTGAATGAAGGGTTTTGCGGCTTGAGGCGGTTCGCCGTCCCCATGTGTGGATACGATCACAAACAAATACTCTTCTTCTTTTAGGTCTTTTGCCTTATACGTGTCAGTACTTTTTAGTTTTGCTTGGACACCGAGTTCTTTTAGTTTTTTGACAAGTTCTGTAGCCAGTTTTTTCGAATTCCCAGTTTCTGTTCCATACACAACAGTGCACTGGATGGGCGCGGCTTTCAAATTCCCATGTGAAGGGTCATTTGAGGAAATACTCACCGGGGCATTCAAGGAAACATCCACACTCCCCCCAATGCTTGCTTGGGTGAGCGCTGATAGGTAACCCGACATCCACACCCATTCATCTTTTGTGGATTCTTTCAGTAATTGTAAAAATCGATTGCGTTTCTCATCGGATAACATAAAAACCTATGCTTGTGTTGGATTCCAGTAAAACATCCAAAAAGTCTTATAAATTGAATCTTTTCCTGGGGTTCGAGACGAGTAAACCAAAAAAATGGAGATTTTGTAGAAATTATTGGCCAATCACTTGACTATTTCTAGCAGGATTGCAAGGTATAACAGATATGTCCTCCAATAAGACAGAACAGGGTTTTGTGAGTTTCGTGAGCGGTGGTCCAGGCCCCGTTGACCTACTGACCCTCCGTGGAAAATCTCGCATTGAAAGAGCAGAGGTGATTCTGTATGACGCCTTACTCGATCCCAGTTTTTTAGAGATCTTCCCTGAGTCTGCCCAAATCCTTTACGTGGGCAAACGAGCCAAAGAACACTACCGCACCCAAACAGAAATCAATGCTCTCCTCGTCGAGTTTGCCCATCAGGGAAAAAAAGTGGTCCGCCTCAAAGGTGGTGACGCTTCGATCTTTGGTCGTTTGTCAGAAGAAATCCAAAGCTTAGAAGCCGCTGGGATTCCTTATGAAGTGATACCAGGAGTAAGCTCCGTGACAGCAGGTGCTGCAGACCTTGGTCTCTCGCTTACCGTGCGCGGACTTTCTCGCCAAATCATCATCCTGGATGGGCATACCATTTTGGAAGATGAACGCAGTTGGATGGGAATGGAAAATTTTCCAGGGACCATTGCGATCCTAATGGGAAGCCAAAAAACCAAGGAACTTTCCGAAAGACTCATCCAAAAAGGTGTCCTCCCAACTACCCCCATTGTCCTTTTAGAAAATGCCGGAAATCCCAATGCCACATATACAGTCTCCACTCTCGCCAATACGATGTTAGAGGGAATGGGAAAACAAACAAAAGGTCCAGGGATTTTGTATGTGGGAGAAGCACTTCGTCCCCTTTTGGAAAATACAAAAACCATTCAAAACGTGATCCACTCCGCTTCCTCTTTTTTGGAATCCTTATGACAGTCAAAAAATATCCAATCTTTCTCAATTTGGAAGGAAGGAACATCCTCGTTGTTGGTGGTGGTAATGCTTGTTTAGAAAAATTGATGGGCCTTGAACATACGGCAGCAAACCTTCACCTCATCTCCATCACTTATAGTGATGAGGTCAAAGCTTTCCTAGAAAAATACCCTCAAATCAAAGTAGAAACAAGGGCTGTCACAGAAGAAGATCTCAACCATCGGGATATTATTTTTTTAGCAACCAGTGATCCAAATACCAACAAAGAGTTTCGAGCCCTGGCCAAAGCGAAGGGGATTTGGGTGAACTCAGTGGACGATCCCAAAAACTGTGATTTTTATTCTTCCTCAACCGTCACAGTGGGACCCATTCAGTTTGCCATATCCACAGACGGGATGTTTGCCGGAGTTTCTGCCACCTTACGAAAATTATTCGAAGAGGTTCTACCGGAAGAAGACCACGAGCTACTCGAGACTCTCTTTATGATGAGGAGAAACCTAAAAGAACGACTCCCCAACCAAGAAGAGCGAAGAAAGGTATTAAAAGCAATCATTCAAAAGCTGAATTCAGAATACTTTCATAAACCTTAAAATTTCATTCAGGATAAATTTGTACGACAGTCAAAGTGTGTTCACCTGCCCAAACAGAATGTAATGGAAGGTTCACGATCAATTTATTGGGATTGTCTAAGCGCACGGTCCACTCACCCGCAGTCCTTGGATCTAAAAATTTAACCTTCGCGATAGGAAATGGAAAATGAACTTCAAATTGAATGAATTCAACCAAGGTATTAAATCGCAAAAGGTCATCTCTTAATTTTGCTTCAGATAGAATGGAACCGATTTCCTCTCGATTGATCTCAAGAGTTTGTAATAATGGTGAGTCCTTACTTGTGTCAATGGCGAGTTGGATCTCAAGTGTTTGGTCTTCGGTAAATTGAATGAAACGAAATCCAGGAGGTAACATTTGGGTGTAGTTTCCAAATTGGTAAGATCTTTCTTTTAAAGTGATCTCCACTTCCCCTATATCCTTAAGGCCAGAACCTAAAAAAATTCCCTTCTGTTTTTTTGTGATTTTTTTTTGGTAAATGACCAAGTCTCCTGAAAGGTCTGAATTGATCTTTATTTTGATATTCCCACCGGCGCAGGCACAAAACAATAGGCAGAATAATATGGTCTGTGGTATCCGTTTCATATCGTCATTAATAAACACCAAGCGAAGTTTACAGAACTAAAAAATGATCTATCCGAAACAGTTTCATGGAAAAACGAGAGACATCTCGCTTGAATCCCATTATTACCACCGATTTGCAAAAGAGATTACAATTCCCTGCAATATTTATTATTCCCTCACCCTCATCACACCCGATGTCCCCATGCGCGAAATTGACTTCCTTGTGGTCTCACCCTATGGGGTTATCACCATTGAATTAAAAAATGGAAAGTGGAGGCAAAAAAAAGGGGAATGGGAATTTTATAATGTACGAGGTCGCGAATGGGAACCTGTCGAAGGGAAATCATATAAAAATCCAATCGAACAAGTCACCACTCAAAGGGAAATCATCCGGGAGTTTTTCAAAAATCACAACCAACTTGTGGATTTGTTCCCAAAAGAATATTATGATAGTGCCATTTTCTTTTTAAAAAATGATAGAAAAGAATTCCATCTTCCCAATGACCAAAACTTATTCGTGTTTGGTGGTAAGGAAGTCAGTGACGAAACAAACCTAAATTCTGTTTTAGAATCTATTTTATATCAAAATAATCGAGAACCACTTCCTGATTCTGTACTTGTCAAAGCGCATGAAATCATCAAAAAAAATCTAAACTTTTTCCAGACATTTCGTTCTCAGAAAGAAAAAGAGGAAGAGAATTTATTATTTTTTACCAAAGAACAATTTTCACTGGTTGAAGGGATCAATTCATTTCCGCATAACTTGGTTTTTGGAAGTCCAGGATCCGGCAAATCAATATTATGCGGTGAGATTGCTCTCCAAAAGGCAAGGAAGGGGCAAAAAGTTCTTTTATGGCAAGGTGCAAAAGCCTTATACGAAATTTGGAAGGAAGAACTTAAAAATATACCTGAAAAAAATAACATTGAACTCATCTCCCATTTTTCAGAAATCAAACACAATCATATTGATATTTTGATAGTGGACGGAATTGAAGATATCCTAAATGACAAATCACAGTCAGACATCTTCTTATACTTATCCAAATACTTTTGGGAAGAAAAAGAATGGATACTTTTTGTTTCCAGACGATTGAAATACACTTCTACTCCATTTTTGGATTATTTACAATCGATTCCATTACATGTATGGGATATCAAACGAAACATTAGAAATTCCCCGGAAATTGTATCCTTTGCCAATCGTCTACTCAATGATTTTTCAGAAACACCGATGCAAAATCATTTTTCGGATATCCAGTTCATCAAAACTGATGATGACCTTACCGATCAAATTCGCTGGTGTTATGGTTATGCCAAAAAGGTATTAGAAATAGAAAACGATGAAATTGTTGTCTTGTATCACACTGAAGAAACCATCCAAAACAACGGACTCAAACAATTTTTAGTGGAAAATGAAATGCGACATTATTCTACAAAAGCATTTGCCGGCATGGAAGAAACATGTGGGATATTGATTGGGTTTGAAAATTGGCACCTAACAGAAACAAAAAACAGTTTAGCTGAAACTATTTTAAAAATTAGAAGTTTGGTCTGTGTCTTTTATCCGCCGAACGAAGAAGAGGTAATCCAAACCATTTTAAAAAAAGGTGACTCTGGCCCATAAGCCGGATTCTGTTTTAGGCGATCATTTATCTAATGCTCTCTACCCACAACCTGGCGGGACAGGCTCATAACGGTTGTTTACTTGAGATTGCACATCGGAGGGTTTACCTTGCCTCTGTTCTTACAAACAAAGCGGTAGGCTCTTACCCCACCATTTCACCCTTACCTACTAACGTAGGCGGTATCCTTTCTGTTGCACTTTCCGTCCCTTTCCTTCCATTTCTGGAAAAAAAAGCCCAAGCATTACTTGGTCCGATTGTCCCCTAGTGTCCGGACTTTCCTCCCCCAACCTTTCTGAAGAAAGGAAAAAGGCGACCGCTCGGCCAGAGTCAACTTCATAGAATCCTCCAATCCTCTCACGTCGAGGAGTATTTCGATACTTTGGCACAATTTATGCACCTTGTAGAATGAATTGAAAACGGCAAGGAACCAACGTATGAAGTTTTACCATTTCGCACTCTTTTTCATCATTTCCATGGGTTTGTGGGCAGACCAAAACCTTGACCAATCGGTCGATGAGATCCTGAGCCACACACGACTCTCTCGAATCCCACTTGTCATTGCCGAATTAGAGGCACGATCCGTTCAAAAAATGGAATCAGGTGAACTTTTGGCAGCAAGAGACGATTTGAAAAAAGCAATTTTACTCAAACAATCCATCGGAATGAAAGAATCGGAAGGGAACGCACAACTTCTTTTCCAAATGGCAAAATTAGAACAAAAATTGGGTCATCGTTGTGAGGCACTTCATTATTCATCACTAGCCAATCAAATTGTTCGGCGTGTGGGGGTCCGTTCCGATGTGATCGCCAAATCGACAAAATCTGAACAAAGAACAGGTACCTGGGAAACTTGCGAAGAAGTATCCTGGTTACAAGATCCAGGGAACCGATAAGATTCCTTTTGAGGATGAAAATTTACGCCAGATAGAACGATTCATCAAAGGTAATATTTCTGTTGATGAAAATTTTCACCGGATAGAACGATTCATCAAAGGTAATATTTCTGTTGATGAAAATTTTCACCGGATGGAACGATTCATCAAAGGAAACATTTCCGGTGATGAAAATTTACACCAGATGGAACGATTCATCAAAGGAAACATTTCCTTTGATGAAAGTTTACTTCGATGTGAATTTTCCCGTTCGTAAGATGACCACTTTCGTACAAAACGTTCGATGCTTTTTTCTCTTATTCGGATTTTTGAAATTTGAGAGAAGCGGAGTTCACACAATATCGGAGTCCCGTTGGCTTCGGACCGTCTGGGAACACATGGCCCAAGTGAGCACCACAATTTTGGCACTGGATTTCGGTTCTCGTCATTCCATGGGATCGATCCGTTTCAGTGGACACTGCATCTGAACGAACCGGTTCATAATAACTAGGCCAACCACTCCCTGACTCATATTTCGTCTCGGAAGAAAACAAAGCCTCTCCACAACAAACACAAAGATAAGTTCCTTTTTCTTTGTGTGCATAGTATTCACCAGTAAACGGCCGTTCGGTGCCCTTTTCACGAGTCACTTGGTATTGTAATGGTGTGAGGATTTCTTTCCAATTTTTGTTTTCCATTCTTTCCTTCGCCTTTCTAATTGAGATTAAGTATCAATATCACATTTTATTTTTTTAGGAACTGACAATCTTGTGACAGTTACAACGATGTATTTGATAGAATAATTGTATGTGGTCAAACCTGATTCTACTCCATTCCACTGATCCCATCGCTAAACCTTTAGACGATTCTCGCCTAGAAGTTTGGCAAACTTGTCAAAGGACTCTTGTATTCTCTGACAAACGGATCTATCCGATCGAAAAATCAGAGCGATTTTTGGATGGATGGGAGCTGTATCAAGGTTATGATGCGTATCGTTTTTTATTAGAAGTGGTTTCGGGATTACGTTCCAAACTTTTTGGAGAATCCGAAATCCAAGCACAATTTCGAGATCGTTTCCGTGAAGAAAACACTGAACGTTCAAACTTTGCCATTTCATTACAACGGTTACGAGACCAAATCTTGGAACATACTAAACAAATTCGATCCAAGTATTTAACGGGGATTGGAAGGCAAACTTACGGAAGTGTTACCGAATCTTACTTGCAAAACCATAAAGAAGTTACACTTCTTGGAACGGGGAAACTTGTTGATTCCATTTTACCCTACTTAGTTTCCAAACAGAAAAACGTACGATTGATTGGAAGGAATCATCATCGGCTTGAAGAACTAAAAAAAACATTCCCCATTACAACCTTTCACTGGGAAGATTATACGCCAGGAAACGAAGCAATCGTCATTGCATCAAGTTTTCTACCGTTTAACTGGGATGAGATGATACAATCATCATCACTTATTCTTGACTTTAGGGAAGATTCATTAAAAAACCATAATTACCAACATTACATCCCACTCAAACAGATCCTAAACGATCTACAAGAAACGGATGAACAAATCCAAAATGTAAAAATGGACTTACAATATTTTCTCACGGAACTGACTCGGGAACGGGAGGAAGAACAATTACATATCATGAATGGATGGGAAGATTTACTTGTCTGAAACAATCAAAATAGGAGGTAGGTCCTCCCTACTCTCTCGCATACAAATCCACACTGTTACGAATGCCCTCAAAGAAAAAAACAAAGATCTAAACTTCGAAACGATTTTCAGAGAATCAAGTGGTGATAAAGACCTAACCACCCCACTTTGGCAATTTGGTGGACAAGGGATCTTTACCAAAGATTTACAAGAAGATTTACTAAACCACAAAGTTGATATCGTGATCCATTCCTATAAAGATATGGATTTAAAAGAAAGGAAAGAAACAACACTGATCCCTGTTTTACCAAGGGAAGATGTTCGAGATGTTTTACTCTTTAAAAAAAACAAATGGATCAATTTACCAAATGAAATTACCATTTTAACTTCTTCACCTAGAAGAGAATACCACATCAAAGAATTTTTAAGGAATTACTTTCCTACACCCATCAATAATTTTGAAATCAAAATCGAATCCGTTCGGGGAAACATACAAACAAGATTACGTAAATATTTGGATCACGAATCAGGTGGAATTTTAGTCGCAAAAGCTGCCTTAGATCGAATCCTAAACTTCCAAGACCCCGACCAACTTTTACCAGAACTGAAAGAAATACAACAACTCATTAAGGATACCATGAATGTATCGCTTTTTATGGTATTACCTTCATCAATCTTCCCAAGTGCTCCCGCACAAGGTGCGTTATGTGCTGAAATCAGAAAAGAAGACAAACATCTCGAAACCTTATTGTCAAAGATTTCAGATTCTGAAACCAATCTGACTACAAATGAAGAAAGAGAAATCCTCTCTCGATATGGTGGTGGTTGCCATCAAAAAATTGGAGTCACTGTTTTACATAGAGAGTATGGTAAGGTATGCTTCATACGTGGAATCACTGAAGATGGTCAAATTTTGCAAACCAAAGAACTTTCAGAAAGCCCAAATTATTCTTTCTCCAGAGATGAAGTATGGCCACCTAACGCAAAAATGGCGGCAAGACAAAGGGAAAGATTAACTTATAGCATTCCCAAAGATGTGGATGTTTTTGTTTCTCGTGGGTATGCCTTTCCTTTGGATTTATCAGTCAATCCAAGTAATCAAATCCTTTGGTCAGCAGGGTTATCTACATGGAAAGATTTAGCATTACGTGGTTTTTGGGTGAATGGAACCTGTGATGGTCTTGGAGAGAGTGAACCACCAGAAATCGATACCATATTAGGTAGAAAAACAAAATTTGTCAAACTCAGCCATATGGATTCGGACAAACACTCCAGTATTTATCCCGTGATTCCTACGTATTTTGTTTCTGCACCCGAAATTCCAATCCCATTTGATACTTCTAAAATCAAAGCCGCTTACTGGCGTAGTGGATCTGAATTTGACATTGTCACCAAAAGATACCCGGAACTTTTGAATGTCATACATTTTGTTGGACCTGGATCAACGTTTCGAAAAATCAAACACGCACTAGGTGAAAATGGTTCCAAAAACAAAGTATTTGTTTCCCTGTCATTTGATTCTTGGGTGGAGAGGTACATCAAACCATGAAAAAACAAACACTTCGATTACGTTCCCACAAGTCACTCCGTCATCTGAGCGAATCAGGTTCCTTAAATGTGAACAAAATGATCCAACCTTTATTCCTTGTGGAAGGTCTTACCGAAAAAGAACCGATCAAAGGGTTACCAGATGTTTACCGCGATACGAACCAAACCATCTTCAAACAAATTGAGTCTGATTTAAAATCAGGTGTCTCGCAGTTTTTGCTATTTATGGTTCCAAACGAAAAATCGGACACCAGTTTTTCAAAAGAGTTTTACCATTCAAATATTAGTGCCATAAAAAAAACATTCCCTGAAATGTTTTTATGGTTAGATACTTGTATCTGCTCAGTGACAACATCCGGACATTGTTGCCACTTCCATCCTAAAGGTAACATTGATTTAAAATTAACATTAAATCGATTGTCTGAACTAGCATTGATTTATGCAGATGCGGGTGCTGACGGTATTGCACCTAGTGATATGATGGATGGAAGGGTTGCATCACATAGAAAGATTCTCGATGAAAACAACCATTCCCATGTTCCCATCATGAGTTATTCTACAAAATTCAAAAGTCATTTTTACGGTCCCTTCCGTGGTGCTGCCGACTCCTCACCGCAGTTTGGTGATAGAAGTGGATACCAATTGGATGTTAGAGACAGAGAAACTGCAATCCAAACTTCCATTCGAGACAAAGAAGAAGGTGCGGATTTATTAATGGTAAAACCAGGGATGACTTCTATTGATTTGATTGGTCCTATCAAAGATAAAACAGGACTCCCTACTGGTGCTTACCAAGTGAGTGGCGAGTATGCAAGTCTCGTTTACTTAGCAAAAGAAGGTTTTCTCAATTTTGAAGATGGTTTAAGAGAAACATGGGACGTGTTTCGCAGAGCCGGATCTTCATTTTTAATCACGTATGGTGCAAGGATTGCACAAAGGTTGTATTCATGAATTCGGAAACATTATTCCAGAGATCAAAACAAGTGGTTCCAGGAGGAGTCCACAGTCCTGTCAGGTCATTCTCCTCAGTAGGTGGGACTCCCATTTTTTTTAGTGAGGCGAGAGGCGCCTATCTTAAGTCAGTCGAAGGAAATGATTTCATCGATTATTGTTTGAGTTTTGGTCCACTTTTATTTGGACATCGACATCCTGAAATCCAAGAGGTGGTCGAAGATACGGTAAACAAAGCTTGGTCTTTCGGTGCCTGTGAACCGTATTCTCTGGAACTAGCCGAGTTCATCACAGAACGAATCCCTTGGGTAGAAAAAATTCGATTTGTGAATTCAGGAACTGAAGCTGTGATGAGTGCTCTAAGGGTAGCAAGAGCTGCAACTGGCCGAAATAAAATTTTAAAATTTGATGGATGTTATCACGGTCACTTGGATCAACTTTTAGTAAAATCCGGATCGGGCCTTGCAGGTCTCAGTTCAAGTGATAGTAAAGGGATTGGTCCTGAAATCATCCAAAACACACTTGTCCTTCCATTAGATGATGAATCAAAACTGGAAGAATTATTCCAAAGAGAAGGCTCAAATATCGCTTGTTTGGCGATCGAACCACTCCCCGCCAATTATGGACTCCTCCCGCAAAGGATAGAATTTTTAAAGAAGTGTCGTGAGTTAACAACCAAATATGGAGTATTACTTCTTTTTGATGAAGTGATTTCGGGTTTCAGAGTCTCCTTTCAAGGAATGGCTGGGATCACTGGTATCATTCCTGATTTAGTCTGTTACGGAAAGATCATAGGAGGTGGATTTCCGGTGGGTGCTTATGCAGGGAAAAGAGAACTAATGGATTTAGTAGCACCGAGTGGGCCAGTTTACCAAGCTGGTACACTATCTGCTAATCCAATTGGGATGCGTGCAGGACTCAAAACTCTCACCAAAGCTTGGACAGAAAATCCATACCCTGCTCTAGAATCTGCCACCAAACAACTCACAGATGGAATTCTAACCCTTCTATCCGAAAAAGGTGATACCAATTGGGAGGCTGTCACCTTTGGAAGTTTGTTTTGGCTGAAAGGAAAAACAGAAAATCCGATCCGCCGAATAGACCAAATTCCTGGAACTCATAAATCCAATTTTGCCACCCTCTTCCACAAACTTCTTAAACAGGGAGTGTATCTTGCCCCAAGTGGATATGAGGTTGGATTTTTATCGACTGCTCATACAAACGATATCATAAACCTCACCCTCGAAAAAACCAAAAAGGCATTAAAGGACTAATCCATGATCACTACCAAATACCATAACGAAAGATTTGCCAATGCAATTCAATTAGTCCCCCAAGATGTTCCACCAATTTGGTTTATGCGCCAAGCGGGAAGGTATCATTCACATTACCGTAAACTCAAAGAAACATACAGTTTTATGGAGTTATGTAAAGAACCAGAACTTGCTGCTGAGGTTGCCTTAGGTCCTGTCAAAGAATTTGGTTTTGACGTGAGTATTTTGTTCTCAGATTTACTCTTTCCACTCGAAGCACTTGGGATGGGACTCACTTATGATCCAGGTCCCAAATTATCATTTTCTCTGACATCGATCACAGACCTAAACAAACTAAAACCAGTAGAGGAAGCAATCGAAGGATTGGTTTTCCAAAAACAAGCTGTGATTCGGACACGAGAAGTTTTACCAAAAGATGTATCTCTCATTGGTTTTGTCGGTGGACCTTTTACACTTATGACATATGCCAGTATCGGAAAACATGATGGGAATCTATCGTTTATCAAAACCAATCAAAACTTTGTAGATGAATTCTATACAATCTTACTCCCATTACTCAAAAAAAATATCGAATTACAATTACAAGGTGGCGCCGAAGTAGTAATGATGTTTGATACTGCTGCAGGAATGCTTGATCCAAATAATTTTCGCCGATACGTGGCAGAACCTATTGCCGAACTTACAAAAACGTTCCCGAATCAAATTGGATATTATGCTAAAAATTCCACAGAAGAGCATATACGCCAGATTCACAAAATTCCTGATTTAGTAGGATTTGGAGTTGACCATCGTTTTTCCATTCCAAACGTCTTACATGAGTTTGGTGGCAAAGGATTCATCCAAGGGAATTTTGACCAAGAATTATTATTTGCAGATCCTGTGACTCTCAAACACAAAATAAAAGAGTATCTTTTACCGATAAAGGATATGGATCCAAAAGATCGAGTTGGTTGGGTTGCAGGCCTTGGGCATGGAGTTTTACAATTCACTCCTGAAGCTTCTATCCACTCCCTAATCGAAGAAACAAGAAAGGTGTTTACTAAATGAAACAATTGCTAGAAAAATACGATACACCTGCCCCACGTTACACAAGTTACCCTACTGTTCCGTATTGGACAGATTCTCCAACGACGGAAGAATGTATCCAATCCCTCGAAACATATCTTTTCCCGAAAGAATCTAAATTGGCAGTTTACCTTCATATCCCTTTTTGTGAGACACTTTGTACATTCTGCGGTTGTAACACTTCCATCACAAAAAACCATACCGTCGAAGAACCATACGTGAGCGCAATTCAAAAGGAATTACTGTTATACATAAAAAATGTCCCTTCTCTCAAAGGAAAAGAACTCAGCGAACTACATTTAGGTGGAGGTAGTCCCACTTATTTATCTGATTACAACCTCCAGTCTACAATCGAATCCATTTTGAATCAACTGGCTCCTTCCCAAAATCCGCAGTATTCCATTGAAGTGGATCCAAGACGAACTAGAGTATCCCAATTAAAACTTTTAAGACAACTTGGTTTCCATCGGATAAGTCTTGGTGTCCAAGATTTTGATCCAGAAGTTCAGAGGCTTGTAAACCGCATCCAACCATTTGAACTCACTGAAAATATTACATTAGAAGCAAGAGCACTTGGATTTGATTCCGTTAATTTTGATTTAATTTATGGGTTACCAAAACAATCCTTAGATTCCATGAAATTCACGATTGAAAAAACATTGGAACTCAAACCAGATCGTATTGCCTTTTATTCTTATGCTCATGTACCTTGGATTAAGGCATCCCAACGTTTATTCACTGAAAATGACTTACCAGAACCAACACTCAAACGAGAGTTATATGAGATGGGAAGAACCCTTTTAGAAAAGGAAGGGTATCGGGAAATTGGAATGGACCATTTTGCGCTCCCACATGATAAATTATGGAAGGCATTCCATTCTAAACAATTACATAGAAATTTTATGGGGTATAGTGATTCCAAAACTGATGTCATGCTTGGACTCGGTTCATCTGCCATTTCCGAAACACCAAATCTTTTTTTCCAAAATATCAAACTCGAAATGAAGTATCGAAAGTCTCTAGTGGATGGTATCCTACCCATTCTCAGAGGACACAAACTCACAAACTCAGACCAATTAAGAAAGGAATTGATATTACAACTTATGACATCTTGGGAAGTAAAAGTACCGAATGACTTACAAAGCCATGTGAGACAATTTTTGACCGAGATGGAAAAAGACAATTTGGTCAATTGGCAGAAGGATACTCTTGTAGTGACAGAAACGGGAAAACCATTTTTAAGAATCGTGGCAATGGCATTTGATGAAAAACTGCAACTAAGCCAACCAACAAAACCTGTATTTTCAAAAGCAATATGAAAGAAGACATTCATATCTTCGGTGGTGGCATCACAGGTTTGTTTCTCGCCTACCACCATGTCAAAAAAGGAAATCAGGTGACACTTTATGAAGAAAAAAACACACTCGGCGGTGTGATCGGAACTAAAAAAGAAAAACAAGGACTTGTAGAACTTGCGGCCAACGGAATCCTTTTGACAGACGATATCAAATCGATGTTAGATGAGATTGGACTCAGTCCTGTTTTTCCCAAAAAGGCATCCAAACGTAGGTATTTTTGGACAAATCAAAAACTATCTCAATTCCCTATTTCCATTTTATCAGGAACAAAACTTTTATATTCTATTTTTCTAAAAAAACTAAAATTTGATCCTAACTTAAATTTTGAAGAATGGGGAAATCGAATGTTTGGTTCTTCCGTAACTAAAAATATCATCGAGCCAGCGCTAGGTGGAATTTACGGAACTAGATTAACCGAGCTGCAACCTGAGTCCATATTTTCTAAATGGGATGGAAGAGGACAGAGCACAATTTTCAAAGAAATTAAAAAACACAAAAAAAGAACTTACGGCACAGTATCTTTCCCAAATGGAATGGGAGATTTGGTCACCCATTTGGTAAATTATCTTTCTCCAAAAATGAATATCAAAACAGGTGTCTCGCTTTCAAATGTCGAGGAGTTACAAAATTTAACTGGGGCCGTTCGCATTTGTACATCCTTAAAGAATTTATTACCCATTTTAGAACCCATACTAAAACAAGACACTTCACCAAATTTACTAACGATATCCACTATCACTCGATTTGGTGAAACGAAACTTACCAAAAAACCATGTTTTGGAGTTTTGTTTGGTAAAAACGAAGGCATTCATGCGTTGGGAGTTTTGTGTAACTCCGATATTTTCGATGGCCGAGTCACGAATTCTGACAATTCTGAAACTTGGATTTATCCAAAGTTAGCTGGTATGGAAAACGATTTTCAAATGTATTCCATCTTAGAAAAAGATAGAGCTCTTATCACTGGAAAAGTCGAAGAACCGAAGGCTGTTTACAAAACTACCTGGGAAGGGGTTTTTCCCGCTTATGATAAAAATTTATATGACTTTAATCAAACACTGGATCAATTAGAAACCGAGTGGAAATCAAAAGGATTGGACATACAATTTTACGGGAACTATCGCAAAGGCATTGGCCTTCGCTCAATCTTTGAATCGACAATGTTGGAGTGATTCACCACCTTTTTCTCTACAAATACAATGTTGGATCTTCCGATCAGAATGCATCACTTTCTCTGCAAGGAATTGAATGAAACTTGGATAGATTCCTAAGGCTGGAATTCGGACAAACGATTTCCCTCCCATTTCCCAAGTTAAATCCTTAAATTGTTCCCCTATTTCTTCCAACGTTTCTAAATGATCACTGACAAAACTAATGGGATAAACGGCAATATGTTTTCCTTGTTTCGCTAAGGAAGAAATCATTTGGATCGTGCTTGGTTCTGTCCATTTAGCTGGTCCCACCTTACTCTGGTAAGATATGTGCACACCTCCATTGAACCCAAATTTTGAAAGTTCGTCTGCGATACCTTTTACCGACAACTCCACTTCTTCCATATATCGATCGCCTTTATGGATGAGTCGCATGGGAACTCCGTGTGCAGAAAATACTAAATCCAAATTTCTCCAATCACAATTGGGTTTTTCTTCTGGATAATGTAAGTATTGGTCTTTTGGAAGTTGGTTTGTAAAAAACTCATAAATGAACTTCGCAGAGATTGAATGGAAGTTTGGATCTAATCCAAAATGGGGAACATAACCACCGCTTCCAACGGGACACTCACCAAACTTTGTTTCCAATATGGCTAGTGTAGATAGAACAGTTGAACGAGAAAACTGAGGGTATAACGGAAGATAGACGGTATCTTGATTGGGTTTCCCAAATTCAATATCTCGCATATTGGGATAACCACATGCCATGGCTACCTTTACATTCCATTGTTCCGAACTTCTTTCATTGAGTGCCAACTCGAGCGCATGTGCTTGTTTTGCTGTCTCCTCCACAAGTGGAGAACCACCACCAAATCCCATTGATTCATAGGATTTTTGCACTTTGGGAGCTCTTTTTTTGGCAATGAAACGTGCGAGTCTAAGGCGTAAGAATTCAGGTAATGGTAAATCAAATACAAAGGGATCAGAAAATAAATCTCTTAAAAAAACTTCAATCTCAGATGGAGTTCTTGGCCCACCTAAATTCACAAGGATCAATGTTTTTACTTTGTTAGTTATCATAGGTGATGTAGTCACAGTGCGGGTAACGGGAACAAAAATAAATGGTTTTTCCATTTTTCCCTAGTTTGGTTTTCACATATCCATCCAAACATTTGGGGCAAGTTTTATTCTCAATATAAGTTAGACTCTGGTTCTGATTTTTAGTGTTACCTTTCTTCTCACTCCCTTTGCCATTTTTTACTTTTTCGGAAAGTGTCTGTTTTTCATCCGTATCATATTTGACTTTGGATTGATTTTCTTTGCCTATACTTACCATTTTTTTTCGTGGAGACTTTAGAATTTGTTTCAATTGATCATAAAAATTAGCCACAAGCTTCACTCGTGATGCTTTTTCATCTGTGATTTGGTCCAATTTTGATTCTAGGTCTTTGGTAAATGACTCACCGATTAAGTCAAAAAAATTCAAAAACAAATAAGAATCCACCTTCAAACCAAGTTGGGAGGGGCCGATGTTTTTTTTGTACTCCACAATGTACTTTCGCAATTTCAAAGTTTCGAGGATAGTCGCATAAGTCGATGGTCGACCCACTCCGGTGTCTTCCATTTTTTGAATCAATTTTCCTTGAGTGTATCGTTGTGGTGGTTCTGTTTCTTTTTCCTCAACTGAGTATGATTCATAAAAAAAGAGATCTCCTATTTTTGCATTCAACGAGATTTTTTCACGTTTCTCTTTGGGACGTGGAAAATTTTTGAATCCGGGATCAGATATCGTTTCAAATGAATGTTCAAAGATATGTTTTCCGATTGGAAATTCATATACTATCTCTTCTCCAATTTCTGGTTTCAAAAGTGAGGTTAAAAACCTTTCCCAAATCAATTGATACAATTTCCATTCATCCAATGTTAAAAACGATTTGATTTGTTCTGGCGAAAGACTTGGGTTGATTGGAGTGATTGCTTCGTGAGCATCCTGTGAAAACTTTTTTTGTTTTCCCTGGTTACGACTCCCTTCCCATAACAGGTTTGGATAATGTTCTTTTAGATACTTCTCACCTAAGTCTTGTTTTGATTCCGATACCCTGGTGCTATCCGAACGCATATACGTGATGAGACCTACTGTCTCACCTGCATGAAGTTTTTTACCTTCGAATAAACTTTGAGCCAGTCGCATTGTTTTTTTAGAATCAAATTGTAGGGCACGAAAACTTGATTCGAGTAAACTTGCAGTAGAAAATGCTTTCGGAGGGTTTCGTTTGATTTTTTTAATTTTGAGATTGGATAAAACTATATTTTTCAATCGGGACGGATCCGGTAATATTTGGATCTCATTTAAGATAGTTTGTATTTCTTCTTGTTTTAGTTTTTCTTTGGATTGGTATTTGAGTTCGATTGGATTCTCATTGAGCGTACCAATCAATTTGAGTTGGAAATAATTCTCTTTGGAAAAGTTTTGGATTTCTTTTTCCCTTTCACAAATCCAGTGTAATACGGTCGATTGGACCCGTCCTGCGGAAAGTGATGGAATTTTTAAATGTTTCCATAAATCGGGAGATACTTCAAATCCAAAGATTCGGTCTATCACTCGCCTTGCAATTTGTGATTCAATTTCTTGTTGATCAAGACCAATTTTTTTTTGAATTTGCGACTGTAATTCCTCTTTTGTGATTTCTTTCAATCGCAAACGATAAATAGGTTTTTTTAACTTGGAAAGTTCATCGAAACAATGTTTGGCGATAATTTCCCCTTCTCTGTCAGGGTCACTTGCTATGTAAATAAGGGAACATTTTTTGGCTTTGGTGGTTATGGTTGTAAAAAGACTTTTTTTGCCTTTTAACCACTCGTATTCAGGTTCAAATTGATTAGAAAGATCCACACCGTAAGATTTGGGTGGTAGGTCTTTGATATGACCTTTTGTTGCAACAACCAACCAATCCTTACCGAGATAAGAAGTGATGGTTGCCGCTTTTGTAGGTGATTCGACAATTAATAGATTGGTGATTTTAAAATCCCATCAAACGAAAATTAAACGAAAAGTCCTTCAACAGATAAGTATCTTTCTCCTGTATCGTAACAGAAAGTGAGAACTTTGGATCCTGCTGGGATTTCTTTTAATTTTTTAGAAACGGCAGCAAGACTTGCGCCGGACGATGTTCCGATGAAGATCCCTTCTTTTTTGGCAGCAAGGACAGCCATGGTAAATGACTCTTCTTTACCGACAGTGATGATTCCATCTAATAATTCAGTTTTACAGTTTTTAGGAATGAAACCAGCACCAATCCCTTGGAGTGGATGTGGGCCGGGTTTACCACCGCTGAGAACAGGAGAACCTTCTGGTTCCACAGCAAAAACTTTGAGTTTTGGAAAACGTTTTTTCAAATTTTCTGCACAACCAGTAATATGCCCACCAGTTCCAACTCCTGTAATGATATAGTCCAAACCATCTGGAAAATCTTTAGCGATTTCTTCTGCGGTTTTTTCTCTGTGTACTTGGATATTCGCCTCGTTTTCAAACTGTTGTGGCATCCAAGCATTTGGATTTGCCGCTACCATTTCTTGTGCTTTGGCAATCGCGCCAGGCATACCTTTCTCTCTTGGAGTGAGCTCAAATTTTGCACCGTATGCCGCCATGATTCGTCTTCTTTCCACGGACATATGTTCTGGCATCACAAGTGTGATCGCATAACCTTTGACAGCTGCAACCATCGCAAGGCCAATTCCTGTATTTCCAGAAGTTGGCTCCACGATGATTGAATCTTTTTTTAATTTTCCAGATTTTTCTGCGTCTTCGATCATCGCAAGAGCAATCCGATCCTTGATGGATCCACCTGGATTTTGTCTCTCTAACTTCATATATACTTCGTGATCGGTTCCAAATAAACGAGACAATCGAATATGTGGTGTATTGCCTATGGCATCTAAAATACTATTAAATTTCATAATTTCTCCGTTTCAGTCACATTTTGAAAGAAAATCTAGATTTGTCCACAATGAAATCATTGGGAATCAGGGGTTACGAAACGAAATCAAAAAGGAAAGGTCTTCCTTCATCTGTGCAAACACAGATGGATGATTTTCCACTTCGATCGCCTTTTCTAAGTAAGGTGCGGCAATGCGGAGATCCAATCGTCGTAAACCTAAAGAAGCTTTTTTTCTCACCTCAGGGTCCAAGTCCGATAACATTTCCGTCACCACTTTGAAATTCTGGTTTGGCAATCGTTCAATCCCAACAATGCCTGCCAAAATCGAAATTTTCGCATAAGGAACTTGTTCTTTACCGAGTGCTTCGGTAAGTGTGGCAAGATATTCTTTTCGATTGGATTCATACATGGCATCAGCAGCCGAACTTCTGATATAAAAATTCGGGTGGGACAAAGCCTGTTTAATCGTTGTTTCCGAAGCTTCCGTATGAGGTAAAGAACCTAATGTGCGTAAGATTTCTCCGCATGCCAAAACCATTGAAATTTCACCGTCTTCATAAAAGTAGGGGCTCGCATTGGAAAACCGATTGCCGACTCCATCACTGATCTTTCGTGTTTTTGGGCGATTGTATTCGACAAGAGAGGATGACTCGTTTTGAAACGTTTTGATTAGGACAGGTATGGCAATTCTGTCACCTTTTTTGGCAAGAGCTCTTGCTGCATAAAACTTAACAGCGGGAGCATTGTTCTCACTCGTAGGGAAATTAGGTGTACCTTCCAAGGCAGAAAGGATATCCCTCATCCCTCGATTGGATTTAATAAAGGTTAGACGATCGATCGCATCTCGAATTTCAAAAATATCAGAAGAAGATAAACGTTTCCTCTGGGTTTCAAAAAATACTTCGTCTTGTTCTGAGAAAACGCTCCCACTGGTAAGTACAAGTAACAAAAGAACATATTGGAATTTCATTCATTTCCCCCGAAATCGGAGGACATTGTAACCGATTTTGGTTAATTTTCTTTTAATTTTTCTGCGACTTCTTTTAATTTTTCAGAAAGGTCACCGAGTGTGGCTTTGTCTTCTTCCAAAATCGATTGGCTGAATTTTTCCAAATCCTTTTGGATTTGTTCCTTTTTTTCGCTCGCACGAGACGCCATTTTGCGGAGCAAATCTTCTCGGTAGAGGCTAAAATCAACTTCCTTTAATTCACCCAATTCTACCATTGAATTCACAATTTTTTCCAGTCGTTCCCGGGTCAGGTAATTGGCACCAATCCCTCCGAGAACCAGCCGTTCAAAAAGCCCCGAAACATCTCGGCCTGTTTCCCGAATCAGTGAGGTTAACATAAAATTCGAAAAATCTTCGTTCCTTTGGCCAAGGCTTACTTTCAAAAATGTTTGGCCGAGGATTTTAGGAGTGATGTCTTCTCCCGAAAGATTGTCTTGGACTTTGATCTCTTCTCCGCCGATGATCATCTTTGCCACATCTTCTAAGGTGATCGTGGAACTTGTTTCTGGATCATAGAGCCTGCGGTTTGCGTATCGCTTGAGTAGCTTCATTGGAGATGCTTTTTAAAATGACTTTCAAGCCTAGGGGGTCAACTAAAATACAATCGTATGGACTCACTATTCGGTGCCGTTTTGACACAACTTCCTGAACCAGAAAAAGATCTCCTTCTTTCATGGTTACAAGTGAATGGACTCGTAGTGAAAGAATGTACAAGTAAAAATTGGAAGGATTTCCCAAACTCAGTCCGAATGTTTTCGAAACCCTCCCCAGAATTAGCAAAAGAACTTTTAGATTGGAGCATAGAACCAATATTATGTGGGAAATTTTCTTCTGAGGAAAAACAAACTTACCAGTTTGCTGGAGTCTCTATGTTATGGGACAAACCGTTTCAAAAAATTTATACTTTCCCTACCCAAACATTGGTAGAAAAAAAATTAACATGGGTGGTTTTTACCAAAAATCAAATTCTTGATCAAAACATTTCCCTTTTATTAAAATCGATGGGTTACAAAGTTTATACAGAAGGAAATTCTGAATTTTTAATGAAAAGATTGTTAGTTGGTCCATGCCATTTTTTGATTTTGGATTGGGATCAATTAGATGCAAAAAACTTAGTCCCTCAGTTACAAAAAATCAAAGGAGAAAGAGCCTTTTTGTCCATCGGGATCAAAGATTTTTTTAAAGAACATTTGTATCGTGATTTAAAAATGGGTATCAGTGGAATTTCTGAAGTCCTCGTTGACAAAAAAGATTTTTGGAAAGTATTTTTGGAAAGTTTTCCACTCTCTGAAGACTCAGAAGAGATCAAATCCTGGAAAGAAACTTCTCGATCCGTCTCAAAACTAAGTTTTTCCTTCCAAGAAAAATTAATTCCTGTCTCTATGAAACAAATGGAAACAAATATTGTTTCTGCGAGTCCACATTCACTTTATTTGGAAACCATGGATCGGATTGATTTATTTCGTTGGTTGGAGTTATTTTAAACGAACGTAATGAATGGAATGACCCCATTCATTCGAACAACAACATATCATCACTGGAAAGTTCACCAGCACCTCGGTTTGGGAAAGCTTGTTCAAAAAATAAAGCTGCTAATAAGTCGAAGTCTTCATCTTCGACTCGATTCTCCAATTCCCAAATTTCATTCCTTCTTTTGATGAGTAAGGATACGGTTGCATCTTCTAAAGCAAAATCAATTTTCAATCGATTCAAAGTGCGAATCCAATAATTCAAATTATAAATACTATAGTCGCGAAAGTATGTCAATCCTGCGATGGTTGGTTCATATTTGAGTAATGCTTCTGTAAGGTAACAGGCAGTTTTTAAATCTTCGGTTGCACCCGTCTCTTTGTAACTTCGATAAATATGATGGATGGATTCGTGCATTGAGATTGTAGAATGATAAGAATCTTCAATGAGTCTAATCGATTCTGGATGAGATTCCATATAAGCAAATATATCAACAATCTCTCCTTTTTCCGCTGCTTGTTTTCTGGCCAAATCACATTCTTCGTCTGTGATTTTGGGATCTACAAGTAAGATGAAAAGATACTTGGTTTCAAACGCAAATCTAGATTCTTTGGGAATGTAATATTCGATCCAAATTGGTTCTTTGTAATAATCAATGGATTCTTGGAAACTGAGTTCGGGGGTGACTTTTAGGGATTTTAGTTTTTTGACGTCATCAGTGATGACCTTTTTCCCTTCTACCCTAGTTTTACTTCGTTTGATTTGTCGGAGTTCCGACTTATTCAGAAGAGGTTTGGGTTTGAAACTCGAGTCCATGTTGTAATCATCGACATTCTAAAAAAAGCGCAACAGAAAAGAACGGAGCCAAAATCCTAAGGGACTCAAAATTCCAGAATCGGCAAAGATCACCTTTCCCTCTCGGTTTAGAAATAAAGTCGTAGGATAGGCTGAGATCCTCCACTCTTTTAACATCCGATAATCGGCGGTGTAAATGGGATAAGGAGAATCAGTGGATAATTGTGAGAGAATTTCCTTGGTTTCTTCCGAATCTTCGGATTCCAATACGGACAAAAACAGGGTCTCTTTGGGTAAAAATTTTAAATTCGCTTCGAGGATGGGAGTATAAGCCTTACAAACCGTACACCAAGTAGCCCAAAAATACACAACCTTTGGGTGTCCTTTCCAGGAATTTGCTTCTGTAGGTGTCGTGGCGAGTGCTTCGATCGGAACAGAGGGATTTGTGTCTCTGGCTTTAAAATAAGCAAATCCTAATGTTGCCGAAAAAAAGAAAACAAACGCAAAAAACACCTTCCAGCCATAAGGTAACTGCTTCCAAATTTTCATCATCTCTATTGGTAGACTGGTGGATGACCCGATAAGTTCCCAAACATCAAAAATAAGATCAGAACAAGCCAAATCGCACCCGAAACGAGAACACTCACATCTGTCAATATGGCCCTCGTTGGGTTATGGCCCATGTTTTTAATATAAATGATATACAAGGAACGAAAAATGGCATATACCACAATCGGAACTGTATACACCATATAAGGAGTTCCTAAACTTTTTGCGGTTTCAGGGCTCACAGCATACATTACGTAACTAACGAGAGTTAGTGTTGCCACAACAGCCATCATCAGATCGAGGAATTCAATCGAATACTCTTCCAATATTTTTCGATGTTTGCCAGCATCTGTTTTTAATATATTAATCTCTCCCCTTCGTTTGGAGAATCCCCAAAAAAGAGCTAACATGAATGTACAAAGAAGTAACCAGTGAGAAAACTCAACTCCAATGACAACGGCCCCAGCGATGGCACGTAGTACAAATCCAATGGAGATACTCATCACATCTAAAATCACAATGTGTTTGAGAACCTTACTATATAACATATTGAAGAGTAAATAGAAGATTGTAAGGTAAAAGAAAACTGGTGAAAGTTTATAAGAACCTATCAATGCAATTGGAAGTAGAACTCCTGTGATGGCAAGTGCAATGCCAGAATCCAAATCCCCACTCGCAAGGGGTCTATGTTTTTTTTCCGGGTGTTTCGCATCCTCTTTTTGGTCGAGGAAGTCATTGAATACATACTGACAACTTGCCACTAAAGAAAAACAAAGGAACGCCAAACAGACCTTAGTCAAAGATGGCAGATCAAAAATCCGTTTGGAAAAAATCAATCCAGCAAATAGGATGATATTTTTGATCCACTGAGGGATCCGCATGAGTTTTAAGTAGAAATAAATCATTTTTTCTTCACTTTATGGGCTTCTATGTATTTCATTTTCAGTTTGATGGTTTTGGCATTGTAAATCATAGGAAATACCAAATGGATTTGTGGATTTCTTCCTGTAGTGATCATCTCAACAATCTCACCAGGTTCTTGTTTTCCTGCGGTTTTGACATCCACAATGGCTAAAAAATCTTGGTAGTCTTCTGGTAATAAAGATTTGCCGACGATAAATTTTTTCGAATATAAAATCTTTCCTGTGGCATCGAGAATCTGCAAATCATCCAAAACAAATCGAATTCCCCTTTGTTGCAAAGGATCAATGCGTAGTCCACCGAACTGGTTCATAGCTTCTGGTATTGGGAAACTCAGTTCGACCCATTTACCAATTTCTTCTTTTTTCAAAGGAATGGAAAGTTTAGAATCCTCTGTGGTCTGAGAATGTTCTTTGTCCAAAAAAGAATATAACTCGATGTTTTGATCCTTAAATTCTGGATATTTATACTGGTAATACAAGTAGGAAGAAATTGTAGTTACGAGAATCACAATGAAACCAAAAATTTGAATTCGACGAAGCTTACGATAGTCGTCGAGTTGAGTTTTGTAGATGGATTTGATTTCTTTTCCCACCGCATGGGACAAAAAATCATAAGTATTGAAACATTCCTCCAAGTAAGTATCGGTTTCGTCCTCGTCTAACGTCGATAAGGAGGGGAGTTGTGTTAGAAACTGAAATGGTTGGATTTTAATCGGAGATTCTGGAATCACAAAACCAGATACATCGGCTCCAAGAACGATCGGCGTCTCTTTGTTCCTTTTTTTCTGGAAATTGATAAAATCGTAACTCAGGTGATACAAAATAATTTTAGCATCTTCTAATTGAGAATTTGTGATTAAAATCTCTGCTGATTCCAATCTCGATTCTAATCGTTTGAGACTTTCCTTCAGATCAGACTTTGTTTTTTCTTTTTCCTCTTCCTCTTTCGTTAGATTTGGAGATTTCCATAAAGAATCAATCGATTTCATGATACCTAGACTCACAACTACCAATCCTTACTTTCCCTTAAAATACTAAAACTGATTTTTGAATTCATTTTAACCCACTTGGATTTTTACGCCATCATCCACGGTTCCCATTTTTGGAACTCCAGAGTGGCCTGTGGCAGCAATGAGAACCGTAAAAATCCCAACCCTACCCACATACATGACAGCCGCATAAAATAATTTTTCGATGTCACCCAATTGCGAGGTAAGATTCAGACTATAACCAACAGTTGAGAAGGATGAGATCAATTCAAAAAATATGACATGAAGAGAATGTTGGTTTTGGTCCAAAATTCCAAGTAAAATGAAAACAAATGCAAGAGAAACTGTTGCTAAAAAATAAACGCGAATGGCGACTGCAACAGAATATTTGGAAACGGTCTCCCCAAATAACATCACAGGCTTCGAAGGTTGGATGACATTTTTCAAATAGGCAAGTAACAAAACGAATGTGGTAATTTTAATACCACCGGCCGTTCCCTGAGGACCACCACCGATAAACATGAGTACGGTGATGATGATCACAGTCGCATCATTCAAATGCCCCAAATCCATCGTGGAGAATCCAGCGGTTCTCGAACAAACCGACATAAAAAAAGCATTGGATATTTTATCCACCAAATCCATTCCGTGAAAGGTATGGGGATTGGATCGTTCCAAAAAATAAATTCCAATAAAACCAAATAATAACAAAGCGGACGATCCGTACACCAAAAGTTTGGATTGGATGCGTGTGGTTTCACCGCGTAAGTGTTTATTGTATTCTTCAATTCGATTTTCTAATATGGCAGAGAATTGTGCAGGTAATAACAAAAACCGAGGGACATTCCCTGTTTTGAGAGCCTTTTCCATCATTAAGGTTTCGGCCACCACTTCAATTCGGTATACAATTCTTACAAAAATGGTCAGAAGGACTTTTTCTAAAAGGATGATGACAGGGAATCCAATCCCTCCAAAAATCACAAGACCTGAAACAATGTAGAGAGAAAATGGATCGAGCCTCAAAGCACTTAAGTCATCGGTGATCGAAAAACCAGCGTTATTGAATGAAGAGATAGCGGTAAAGAGCGAAAAAAACCAACGAGTATTGTTCCCTTCGGCACCTTCTGGCATGTGAAGGTACAATCCAATGGCTCCGAGGATTTCGATAGAGAAGGAAATATTGATAACAGAAAGTAAAATCCGGTTCACTTCATTGGTGGCCAAAGATTCAGTTTCGGTTTGAGTGTCGATGGCCGCACCCACAAAGGCATTGAACCGAGCATTCCTAGAAATCCCTTTCGTGATGAGAAACCCCACAATCACCGTAAAACTGATGATCCCAAGGCCCCCCAGTTGGATGAGAAATAACATAATCCAATGGGTAGATGGATTCAGACCGGAAAGGGGGATGGGAGATAAACCCGTCACACAGATGGAGGAAGCGGATAGATAAAGGCTATCCACATACGACAATTCTCCCCTTTCTGAAATATAAAGGGCAAAGGAACCAAGGAAAATGGCCGCAAAAAAACCCAGGCAGACCAAGCGGGCAAAAGACAAAGTCCTAAAAAATCGTTTGAAACGAACAAGTGGCATATTTCCCTATTCTCTACTTTCTCCAGGATTTTCCCTCTAACCAAAAATCCCAAGTACTTTACAAACGCAGTCCATTTCAGATTTTGGTAGAATCAATTCAACTTTAACCTTATTTTTGAGGAAAATATGACCTCTGCGACGCAAGCAACCAAACGTGATCCAAAATTGGAAAGAATCCGTAACATCGGGATTTCCGCACACATTGACTCTGGGAAAACAACCCTTACAGAACGTATCTTATTTTATACGAACAAAATCCATGCCATCCACGAAGTACGTGGAAAAGACGGTGTGGGTGCTACGATGGATAGTATGGACCTCGAACGAGAAAGAGGGATCACAATCCAATCCGCAGCAACGTATGCGACATGGAAAGACATCACCATCAACATCATTGACACTCCGGGCCACGTTGACTTCACGATCGAAGTAGAACGTTCCCTTCGTGTCCTTGACTCTGCGATTATGGTCCTTTGTGGGGTTGCGGGTGTTCAGTCCCAGTCCATTACAGTTGACCGCCAGATGAAACGTTATAGTGTTCCGCGTGTTGCCTTTATCAACAAACTTGATAGAACAGGTGCGAACCCATGGCGCGTCATCGAACAACTTCGTGAAAAACTCCACCTCAACGCACATGCAGTACAACTTCCCATCGGACTCGAAAACGACCTGAAAGGGATCGTTGACCTTGTGGAGATGAAGGCATATTATTTTGAAGGTCCAAACGGACAAGACATCAAAATCACTGATATCCCAGATGAGTTAAAAGACCAAGCCAACGAAAAACGTGAGGCACTTCTGGATGCAGTTTCCCTTTTCAGTGACGAACTCACAGAAGAGATGTTGGAAGGAACTCCTTCTGAAGCGCGAGTGAAAGAAGCGATCCGTCGTGGAGTACTCGCACTGAAATTTGTTCCTGTATTTATGGGTTCCGCGTTTAAAAACAAAGGGGTACAAAGACTCCTTGATGGCGTTGCAGATTACCTCGCATCTCCATACGATGTGGAAAACAAAGCAAAAGAAATTGGAAACGAAGAAAACGAATTCAATTTGGAATCCGATCCAGAAAAACCACTCGTTTGCCTTGCCTTCAAATTAGAAGACGGGCGATACGGTCAGTTAACTTACGTTCGTGTTTACCAAGGTAGACTCGAAAAAGGGATGACGATCTATAACTCCTCAAACAACAAACGCCATAACATTGGACGTCTGGTTCGTATGCACTCAAACGATATGGAAGATATCGCAAAAGCAGAAGCAGGTGACATTGTTGCTCTATTTGGTATTGATTGTGCCTCTGGGGATACCTTCACTGATGGAAAAGCAAAAGTGACGATGGAGTCTATGTTTGTTCCAAACCCGGTGATTTCACTTACCATCGAATGTAAAGAATCCAAACAACTTCCAAACCTTGCGAAAGCTCTCAACCGATTCACAAAGGAAGACCCAACTTTCCAAACAGAAATCGACAAAGAGTCGGGACAAACCATCATCAAAGGGATGGGAGAACTCCACCTCGAAGTGTACATCGAACGTATGAAACGGGAATACGGAGTGGATTTAGTCACAGGAGCTCCGCAAGTTGCTTACCGTGAAACCATCACTAAGGCTGCCGATTTCGACTACACACACAAAAAACAAACGGGTGGTCAAGGTCAGTTCTCTCGAGTGGCAGGTTTTATCGAACCAATCCCCCAAGAAGAAGGAAAAGACTACGAATTCGTGGATAAAATTGTGGGTGGATCCATCCCTCGCGAATACATCGGTTCTTGCGATAAGGGTTTTCGCTCTTGTTTAGAGAGAGGATCTCTCATTGGATTCCCTATCATTGGAGTTCGTTGTGTGATCAATGACGGTGCTTACCATGATGTGGATTCATCGGATATGGCCTTCCAAATTGGTGCTCGTTACGGATTCCGCCAAGGATTCTCGAAAGCAGCTCCGATCATTCTTGAGCCAATCATGAGAGTGGAAGTGGAAGGACCGACAGAATTCCAAGGAGCCATCCTTGCCTCTGTGAACCAAAGACGTGGTATGATCTTAAACACGACAGAAGAGAACGGTTATGCGAAAATTGAAGCAGAAGTTCCTCTTGCTGATATGTTTGGGTATTCGACTGTATTACGTTCGTCGACACAAGGAAAGGCTGAGTTTGCGATGGAATTCTCCAAGTATGCTCCTGTTCCAAGAAACGTAGCAGACGAGCTCATGAAAAAATACAAAGTCAATAACAAAGACGAAGAATAAATCTTCGTTTTTACAACCAATTGATTTTGGAAAAGGCGGGTCCTCCCGCCTTTTTTATTGCCCTCTCCCTTTTTCCTGTCGATACTTCCCTTAGGGATTTTATGCGAAAACAGAGCATTTTACTTTCTTTGGGATTGGTTTTCCTTTTTTCTTCGATCATCGCCAAACAAAATCCCAAACCATCTCCTAAGAATGGAATTGGTTCTACCTACCGTGTGACAAAAGGGGATTCCTGGTATGGAATTGCACGTAAATTGAAGGTTTCTCCGGAAACCTTGGCAAAGTTAAACGGTCGCACCATCCAAGAAAATTTATACGAAAATGAAAAATTACGAATCCCGAAAGACAATGAAATCAAATCCATTTCGTCGGATCCAAAGATAAAAGAAAAAATTTCCTACCCTCTTGTGCAGAAAGAAAAAATCCAAAAGAAGTTTTCCGAACTCACATACGACCCATACAAAGGAATCCAATTCCAACGAGGTACCTCTTCCCTCGTTCGTGCCAGTTTCTCTGGTAAAGTGGTCCATGTGGATTATATGGATGGTTATGAAAACTTTGTGATTTTAGAACATGAGAATGGACTGTATTCGGTGTATGGAAATTTGGAAAGGATCCAAGTCACAGAGGGACAAGAAGTGAAAGCAAAAGATCGATTGGGAATCCTATCGAAAGACAAGGGACTTTATTTTCAAATCAACCAAAACAAAGCCAATCTCAATCCAGAATTGGTTTTACAAAGGGGCTATGAATGACCCGTCCCATCTTACTACAATCCGCGTCCATGTACCAAAATGGAAAAATGGAAACCAAGGACATCGTTTTTACAGGGGAAACTATCACAAAGATAGAAGACTCCATTCCCTCGAACAATGTTATGTTTTCCATTTCCTTAAAAGGGAAAAAACTCTACCCTGGTTTCATCAATTCCCATGACCATCTCCTTGCCAGTTACCTGCCAAAAGTGGGTGGAACAGAAAAACACCTATCATGGTTGTCCTATGATAATTTATACAAAAGTTCAGGTGTGTTTGCAGAACGCCAACAAATTGATCCTGAAATACTCTATTACCTTGGTGCCTATAAAAACTTATTTGCAGGTGTGACATCTGTCTTTGATCACATCCCTCATTTTGTCCAAAATCCTTTTCGCGGGATTTTACCAGTGAAGTTGATTTCGGATTATACCTTAGCCCATTCCGTTGGGAACTATAGTTTGGATTGGGGAGAAGGTCCAGCGCTCGAATACCGAATGGCAGAACATGCAAACCTTCCCTTTGTCACACATTTGGCAGAAGGTTTGGATGATGATTCCAAACAATCCCTTCGTTACTTAGAGAAGATGGATGCACTCGGCGCCCATTCTGTCCTTGTCCATTGTTTGCCCTTTGGACCAAAAGAAGCAGATAAAATTGCAGAAAAAGGGGCCTCCGTGGTATGGTGCCCTACTTCCAACCTACATATCTTTGGAAAAACAACCAATATCAAACTGTTTTTGGAAAGAGGAGTTAACGTCTGTTTGGGGACAGAGTCCTCCCCGAGTGGATCCAACCATTTCTTAGAAGAAATAAAGACAGCCAAATCCATTTACTTTGGATTGTATGGTGAAGAACTCTCAGATTCAGACTTATTCAAAATGATCACAGAAAATCCAAGGAAAGCCTTTCGAATGGGAAATCCAAATGCCCTCATGCCTGGACTCAAGTGTGACTTTGTTGTTGTGAATGATGAGAAAAAAAGCACTGAACTCAATGTCTCTGATTTGCATTGGAAACATATTGATTTGGTCGTGATTGATGGTTATCCGATTTATGGATCTTCGGAATTTTTGTCACTCTTCCAAGAGTTTGGATTGAGTACAGAAGAATTTGTCATTGATGGGAAAAACAAGTTGGTTGCGGGTTCACCAAAAAAACTCATGAAACAAGTTTCTGAGAGTGTTGGTTACAAAAAGAGTTTGGCTTTTTTACCTAATTTTTGAAAATGAAGTGCAAGCGAGGCATGAGTTGACAGGTCCGATAATTCGTAATTACAAAGGTGGTTCCATCGTCTACTTTGAGAAAGACAAAGCAGAAGATATCTTTGTACTACAAAAAGGCCGAGTTGTACTAACTTACACGAATATCAATGGTGTGGAACTCAAAGAAGATGTGAAACTTGGTGAGTTTTTTGGTGTGAAGAGTGCCATAGGGCGTTATCCTAGAGAAGAAACAGCACAAGTCATTGGAGCAGCGACTGTCCTTGTCTTCAAAGTCCCTGAATTTGAAAAATTTGTCTCCGACAAAACCCATCTCATCATCAAAATGCTCAAAGTCTTTTCAAGCCAACTACGGCAAGTCCATAGACAGGTTAGGGAAATCCTCGGACAAGGGGAAGCCAAGAACCCTGCATTTGAACTCATGAATGTCGCAGAAGTTTTTTATAAAAATGGTAACTTTGATCATGCGGCTTATGCATTTGAAAAATACATCCAACATTATCCGGACGGAATGTACTTGGATCGTGCCAAACAACTTCTAGACCTTGCACGTAAAAAAACTCCATTTCCTCTCACCATACAAGAGTTAGTTTATAAACCGGAACCAGGATCCCAAACAGGGAAACTCCAAGAGATGTTGAAGACGATGGCAGTGCAAGCGCCGAATGCAACGTCGAACGTCGATCCAAATTCTATCCTTTCCCAATACGATAAGGCATCGACATTTATGAATGCGGGAAAGTATGCGGATGCCATCGATCTATTCAAAAAGGTTTCGGATCGGACAGATTCCGTGACCCAAGAAGAAGAACAATTTGTCGAAAATTCCCTTTTTTACATGGGTAAATCGAGTTTCAAAGCGAAAGATTACCCAAGTGCCATTTCTCATTTTTCCAATTTTATCAAACGATACCCAAAAGGACTTTTGCTGAAAGAAAACCTTTACCATTTGGCTCTCGCAACAGAAGCCTCCGGCGATAAAGAAAAATCCAAACAACTCTTTCAAAAGGTAACACAGATGCCTCCAATGGATGATAGTATCTCAGAAGATGCGAAATCCAAACTCAAAGGAGGGAGATCGTGAACGACCAAATGTTGGAAGCCATGTTTGGAAAATTTGGAAAGGTATTCCAACCAAACGAAGTTTTGTTTTGCGAATACGAACCTGGGAACGATTTTTACCTCATCAAAGAAGGAAAAGTCAAAATCACAAAAACCATCGGGACAAGCATCAAAACCTTAGATGTATTGGAATCAGGGGATATTTTGGGTGAAATGGCAATCTTAGAAGAACAACCGAGATCCGCCACTGCCATTGCCGTAACAGAGGTCAAAGCACTGAATTTCAATCGCGCCAATTTTGAGATGCTCATGACCAAAAACCCTGCCCTTGCGATGAAATTACTCCATATTTTTTCGTTTCGGATTTATGACCAAAAAAGGCGCCTCATGATCCTTCTTATGGATGATATCATCGGGAAGGTCTGCGACGTCTTTGTGATGTTATACGAAAAGCAGTATAATAATGATGTGTATAATGAAATCATCCTTTCCGCGACTGTGGATGACATTGCCAATTGGTGTGCACAACCCGTAGGCGAAGTCCAAAAAGTCCTCATGCAATATGTAAAAACTGGGAAACTGGACCTCTATCCAGATAAAATTGTTATTCACAATATCTCTGATTTCCAAAGGATAGTGAATCAGAAACGTAAACCTACGTAAACGCTCCCATAGCTCAGGTGGATAGAGCACTAGTTTCCTAAACTGGGGACACAGGTTCGAATCCTGTTGGGGGCAAAAAATATGGCGGAACAACCAGGAACCCTACTTTATTATCTCAAACGATCCACAGAATTTCTCGAAAAAAAAGAAATTCCAAACCCTCGCGTCGACGCGGAATGGATCCTTTCTGACCTCCTCAATCTCCCTCGGATCAAACTCTATTCTCAATTTGAGATGCCACTCTCACAAAAAGAAATTGATCTGTATAGAGAACGCATTGTCGAACGAAGCAAACGTAAACCCGTAGCCTATATAACAGGCAAAAAAGGATTCCATCAATTTGAATACCTGGTATCGGAAGATGTCCTCATCCCAAGACCTGAAACCGAAGAACTCGTGGATTTTCTTTTCAAACAAAAAGAAACCCTAAGAACCGAATTTCCTGATGGGTTTCAAATCTGGGACTTATGTTCGGGAAGTGGATGTATCGGTCTTAGTCTTTCCCAACTTCTAGAACCCAAGGCGGTGGTATTATCTGATATTTCGGAAGAAGCGATCCAACAAAGCAAAGCCAATGCCGAAAAATACCAACTCACTGGCATTCAATTTTATGTTTCCAATTTAGATGAATCCCTTCCCAATCACTTACGTTTTGATATCATTGTTTCGAATCCTCCCTATATCCCTGATTCTGAAAAAAAGGACATTATGCCAGATGTGTTGGATTACGAACCTCACCTCGCTCTATTTGTCAGTGATATCATCGAATTCCATCGTGCCCTATTTTTATCCGCCAAACAAAGATTAAAACCTGGTGGTTGGTTTTTAATGGAAACGCATCCAAACTACATCCATGAGTTAGAATCATTGGCTATTTCCTTGGGATTTGTTTCGGAACGTCGGATCCTCGACAGTTCTAATAAGGAACGTTTTTTGTTTCTGAAAACTGAAGCGAAGATTGGATCTTAAATAGAATCATATACAGTTCTTTTTCATTTTCTTCACTTAAATTCTTTTTGAAAATTTGGTCCGCATCTCGCACGACTGGTAAGCCTTTTTCCCAAATCAACTTTCCTTTCCCAGTCAGTACCAAACCAAATACCCGTTTGTCTTCCCTTGTTTGGATCCGTTTCACCCAACCTTTTTTCACCCATCCATCCACCATTCTGGAAATCGTAGTTTTATCCTTTGCCAACCGTTCACTCAGTTGTTTTTGATTGAGTCCTTCTTCCTTTGTGATCGGTAGGATTTGGATCCATTCCTCAAATTTCATCCCTACTTTCTTTAGTTCAAATTCATAGGAAAGATACCGTCTCATTTGCAGTAATGTATCGCTAAGGTGGATGCCCAAAAAAGAAAAGGTTTCGATCATCATTCAATGATAGAGAACCATTCAATTTTTGACAAGTTTTTTAGTTGCAATATACAACCATATTGTTGCATATTGCAACTATCTGGTTTTTGGTCTGACCAAAGACAGATCTAAGAATATAACACCGAGGGAATGGTATGGAATGGAAATACAAAACAATCGAGAAGGATGGATTTTCTTTTCTTGTCGCAACAAATGAGTCAAATGGTCCCCATTTATTTTGGTTGGGAAGTGCAGTTTATTACCCAAGGGTGATCCCCGATACTTTGGCAGAAGCATTCAAAATCACCATCGTTGACCACAGGGGTTTGCCAAACGATTGGATGAAGCGGAAGAAACCGAATCTCTTTACCATTTTGATTCAGTGCTCTCTGATTTTTCTTCGTTCCAAAACCAATTACAAATCCCTCCCTGCCCCGTCATTGGTCACTCCGGACATGGGTATATGGCTCTTGCGTATGCCAAACAATTCCCAACCCAAGTGACGGAAGTGATGATGGTGGCTACGGGTCCAAACCATGGAGCTCCCTTACAAGAAAGAGAGACATACTTTGAACGTTTGGCAAATTTTGACCGCAAAGAAAAACACAAAAAACTGCAAACGAATTTTCAATCCCTAATCCAATCCCATCCAGAGGGACTTCAGGACTTTTTCAATTTGTACTGTGTGAGCCAAGATGCATTGGGGTTTTATGATCTCTCGGTTGATTCTACGCGCTTTTGGGAGGGTGTGAAGACAAATAAACTGGCCTTTGATCATTTGTTTGGCAAACTGTTTGTGGAAATCAATGTGGAAGACTACCTTACAACCATCCATCTGCCGATCAAACTCATTCTCGGAAAGTATGATTTCCAGGTAGCTCCCTATTATACTTGGGATAAAATCATCGATCGATTTCCAAAAGTGAAACGTACGGTGATTGATTTCTGCGGGCATTTGCCATTTTTCGAAAATCCAAAACGTTTTATCGAAGCCATGGAGATGGAATGATGGAAAAATCTTTTTCGTAAATTGAAAATGGATGAGAGTCTACAAAAGTTTTTTTGTAGTACTTATAAAAAAACCCACTGGAACAAAGAGTGCCAAGTGGGTTTTGTTTTAGGAAACAAATTCCCTATAAAAAAATTCTATAGGAAAGATAGGTTTTTTTCTCTTAACCTAACATATCTTTTACTTCGTTTCTTTCTTCTTTTAACTCATTGTGAGTGATGTCAAATTTTTCCTTACCAAAGGCATTGATTTCAAGACCAGTTACGATCTCTACTTTTTTTCCATCGGACTTCAAAGGGTATCCAAAGATTAGGCCTTTGTCCACACCGTATTCACCATTAGAGTGGCAAGCAGCACTGAACCAGTCGCCAGGTTTTGTTGGAGTGACAATGTTATGCACCGTGTCTACCACTGCATTGGCAGCAGACGCCGCAGAAGAAGCACCTCTTGCAGCAATGATGGCCGCACCACGTTTTTGTACGGTAGAGATGAAATCTCCTTTTAGCCAATCGTGGTCACTGATCACGTCAGTTGCCGGTTTTCCATTCACTTTTGCATTAAAAAAGTCAGGGTATTGGGTGGCAGAGTGGTTCCCCCAAATCGCAACGTTGGATACGTCTTTTACGAGAACACCAGCTTTCTGTGCCAATTGTGTTTTTGCACGGTTTTCATCAAGACCAGTCATCGCAAACCATCTGTCAGACGGAACACCTTTTGCATTGTTCATAGCAATGAGTGCGTTTGTGTTACAAGGGTTTCCAACTACGAGAACTCTTACATCACTTGCAGCATTTTTTTCGATCGCTTTCCCTTGGGTTGTAAAAATACCACCATTGATTTTAAGAAGGTCCCCACGTTCCATACCGGCTTTCCTTGGAACGGATCCCACGAGGAGTGCCCAGTTGATGTCTCGGAATGCTTCATCAATATTAGATGATACGGATACTTTTTCAAGTAAAGGAAATGCACAGTCATCCAATTCCATGATGACACCTTTTGCCGCAGGGATTGCTTGTTCTAGTTCCAATAACTGGAGTTCTACGGCCGTGTCAGGTCCGAACATTTGTCCTGAAGCGATACGAAATAAAAGTGCATATCCGATTTGTCCGGCTGCACCTGTTACAGCAACTTTCACTTTTTTGCTCATATAATTTTTCCTTTTTGGTTTATAATCCTTTATTGTTTCAGTTCTTTTTGGATGATCTCATCGAAGTTTTCAAATGGTAAGGCACCTGATACAAAGATCCCATTGATAAAAAATGCAGGTGTACCACTCACTCCGACCTTTTGACCATCTTGGATATCGGCTTCGATTTCGCTCTTTAATTTCGATTGGTCTTTCATACAAGATTGGTATTTCTCTTTAGAAAGTCCTGTTTTGAGAACAAATTCATCCACTTTGGATTTACTTAGGTTTCCACTGTTCTCAAATAAAACATTGAACACATCCCAATACTTACCTTCTTCAATAGAACAATTGGCAGCCATATGTGCATACATCGCATCTTGGTGGAAAGGTAGTGGAAAGTCACGGAAAACCCAACGGATTTGGCCTTTGTATTTTTCTCGGAGTTGGTTATTTACATCTTGGCTTCGTTTGCAGAAAGGGCACTCGAAATCAGAAAATTCAATCACAGTGACTTTGGCATCTTTTGGTCCAATGCTTGGGTTATTTTTTTCATCAACAGTGACTCGAATCGCTTCTGGTTCTTTGATCAAAAAATCAACAGGGTATTTGGTGATGATTTCACGGTATTTGTTTCGGCTATGTTCTTGTTCCTGTTGGTTTTTTAAAAATCCCACAATTTTTTCTCTTGTTTCAGCGAGAGACTTCCCACCTAACTGAGCTTTGTTTGACATATAAACATTGATAATATCTTCTTCCGAAGGTTCTCTTAAAATCAATCCTTCGTTCAATACTTCTGAAGGTTTGATATTTCTGTCTTTGGCAACAAGTTCGAATAATTTGTCTTGGGCAAATTCACCAAATGTATTTTTGAGAAGGGATTTGTACTCAGATTGGAATTTAGAATAGGCAATCGGAGAGGAGTTCTTCACATCACTGAGGTCATATTTTTTACCTCCGATGCTTACGGCATCCTGGGTGATGTATTCTTTCACAAAGGAAGGAACACTGACAAAAAAAAGCAGAGCGAAGACCAAATTGGTGCCTATGAAGATTTTAGAGATGGGCTGGGCCATCCACGATTTAAAATTATTTTCCATCTCTGCCAGCTTCCCGCCCATAAAGCGGGCAATCAAACCGAAAAATCCTAAAAAAATCTTCTATTTTCGCTAAAGCTAAGGATCAAAAGACCGAAAATCTGAGGGAGGGAAAAGGAAAGTTTTTTCTTCAAATGTCGATCCTGAACACGGAGGTTTGGGAACTATGAATACAATTAATATCCAAGGGAATCCCAGCCAATCCATTCCCCCTACCATCCCCACGCAAACGGGAAAACAGTCGGAGGAAGGAAAGGAATCTTTCCCTAAAAAAACAAACAAAGTTGTGGTACAATCTACCTCGGAAACAAAAACGGAACCAAAAGTGAAACCTGAGGATTTGGTCTTAAAACCAACACCTGCTTCACTCGAAGAAAAATTAAATCAAATCATTTCTCCAGAAGAAGTGAAGGATTTACTTTCTCTTGTGACAAGGACTCCCCTTTCGGATTCAGAAAACCATAAGGTTGATACAAAAAGGTAAGTTTGTTTTTAAGCATTGCCATCCTAGATAGCTTTGTCCTAGTTCTTAGCGGAGTGTTAACCATCTCTGTCTTGGGACTAGGATTTGTTGTGTACAACCAATTCATCCATCCCATTTTTTTGCGTAAGGAATCGGATCGTTATATCCCAGTCCAAACCGGTGATAAATATGATTTGGTGGTGGATGAACTCTCTCGATTTGCAAGTTTTAATATAGGTTGTAAAACAGGGCATCTTGCCACACGATGTAATGCCATTACAGAGGACCATTTGATCTTCCAGTTCAAAAAAAGTAGAGATAGCGAAGATTATACGATCACCGTTTTGAAGAATGGTCCCAGTTTCTATAAACCTCCTCGAATGGAACATTACGGGAAAATGGAATCAAAAGAAACCTTTGATTCTTATGAAATCATTGGGCATCCTGCAGAATTTCGAATCTCTGATAAAATCGCAAAAGATCGTATGGTGAACTACATTGAAATCTCCCTCACCTCATCTTTTTACTTCAATCGCTCCGGTAAGGAAAGGATGAAGTTTACCTTTGAAGTGGGAAAAATCCAACCGGGGATCAACCGAAAAGTAAGGTTTCGCGGTGATGTGTATGGATTTGGAAAAGAGGAAGGAGCCGAAGAAGACTAAACCAAAATCATTTGATTTGGATGCGTACGCCGACCCCATCGGGTTTGACACGACGAAAGGAAAAACGAATCCCTGCATCTCCCATAATCTTTGTTACCGTATCCTCCAATTCTTTGAGTTTGGAATTTAAAGACTTTCGTTCTAAAAATATCAGTAAACTCGGACCGGAACCTGATAAACAATACCCAATTCCATCTTGTTTTAACGTATCAGCCAATGGAAAAAGTGGAGAAGTATTCGGAATTCGGTAAGGTGTGTGCATTTTATCTTCGAGACCTACAAGTAAGTCACCAAACCTACGTTTGTCTAAAAAATGCATCCAAGCCCCAATCCTAGATAAATTAAAAATGACATCGGAGGTCACATACTGTTTAGGAAGTGATTTTCTCGATTCTTCTGTTGAAACAAAAAATTCAGGAGTGAGGACAAAAATTGCCACGGAAGATGGAAATTTTTTCCGAAAGTATCTGAGTTTTTCACCAAACGTAGAATAGGCGAAAACAAACCCTCCCAGATAGGCAGGTAAGGTATTGTCTGGGTGTCCTTCAAACTCTGCTAAAAATTGAGTGAACATCGCTTCTGTTGGAACAGAGGTCCCATCCATCCGTTTGTGAACTTCCTTTGCCAAAGAAAGCCCAGCGACAATTGCAGAAGCACTCGAACCAAGCCCGCCTTTTAAGGGTAAGGCAAGTGTCATTTTACAATGATAAGGTGGAGGAGAGAGTTTTGGAGCAAATTTAGAAAAATATGACAAATACGATTGTTCTACCAAATCTTCCTTTTTGGTAAAAGGTAATGATTTTCCATTTTTTAATTCGGTTTTTGTTTCCGTGATTTCTTTGGAAAACTGGAACTCGAATTCATTATGTATGTCAAGGGCAAGGCCCATGAGGTCAAATCCAGGGCCCAAATTGGCAGAAGTCCCTGGGACTTTGATATGAATCTTTGGTAAGCGAACCATCGTTTCGCCCAGGCTCTACGATTCGGCTTCAAAATCAACCTCTCTTTCTTCCGTAGAATTGTTCCACAGCATTGAGCCCACCAAGTACCACAGCAGGGATCCCTTGTCCTGGGTAAACCGTATCTCCTGTTAACAAAAGACTTGGGTCCTCCGAACGATTGGAAACCATCCGAAAGGGATTAAAAAAATAAGAGGAAGGAATCCCTCCGACTCTACCAAATTTTCGCCCTGTCCAAGTTTGCCATGTAACAGGCGTTGCAGAGTGAGAAAATAAAATTTTTTCCCTTTGGAACCAATCAAACTCTTTTTCCAAAACCGATATGAGGATGGATTCGATTTCTTTTTTCTTGGCTGGATAGTCTTTATCTCGTTTCCATACTTCTGGGTCTTTTATGTGGGTAGAAAGAGAGAGGGTATAACTTCCGTCCTTTGTGCGAACGGTATCTTTGGGATGTGAGATGGATACAAAGACTGACTTTCCTCCACCATAGGGTAAATCCTCTGGCAAATGGATTTGGTGGTGGAGGCATTCAGATGCAAGCAACTCGTATTCTGTGCCTACCAGAACGACAATCCCCATGGTAAAAGCACCCCAGATTCCCTTTTCCATCGCGCCCACTTTCTGTTTCAATCGAGGGAGGTCTACGGCAAGTTCGGTCAAATTCCATACAGGAAGGTTCGAGACAAGGATGGGGGCTCGGAAAACATTGTTTTCTCTATTTTTAGTAACCACTTCCCAAACTGTGTTGGTTTCGATCGATCCTGGACTTCCATTTTTTGGAACTGTTAATTTTCTGACCTTGACCACTTCCTGTTTATAAAGGATCTCTCCTTTTTTTTCAGACAAACTCCGAAGAATGGTATTTGCCAGTTCGACCATACCCCCTGGCACAATATAGTTTTGTAAATTCGGATAGGTAAGACCAGCGGCGGCCATACCAAATGGGGCATCCACTGCAGTGGTTTGGTTTGTGATGAGAAGTTGTTCGTCTAAAAAGGAATTCCAATCTTTGTTTTGATGCAAAAATAAAATTTTTTGGACAAATCGTATGGAAACAAAGGAAAACAAAAAGACGATGAGATCAAGTGGGCGGAAGACAAATATTGTTTTTCTAATATCCCCAAAAGTCCGAAACGGAAACCATTTGTAGCGTGCTGACAAATTCCAAAGCCTATCAGATACAAAAAAACAAAGTTTCCAAAAGAATTTCATGCGCAGTCCACCGCCGAACACACGTAAGGATTCACTGATCCATAACGTTCGGTCTTGAAACCTTTCAATTCGGGATCCGTTCAGATGGACGACCATCGACCGTTCTAAGGGTATGATGGGGAACTTTACACCAAGTTCTTTCGAAAATCTGTCCAAAGGCAATCCTCGTTCAAAACCAACGAGAGTTGTGGCACCGGATTCAAACAGATATCCATTTTTCCAAAAACTTGAGGCACAACCGCCAGGTGAGATACTTTTTTCGAGAACCAAAACCCGTTTGCCCTTTGTAGCAAAGGCCAAGGCAGCACTGAGCCCCCCAAGGCCTGAGCCAAGGACAATCACATCCCATTCTGTTTCCATCTATCCAGTAGACTGGATGTGAAAATCGAATGGGAAAAAGATTTTATGTCCAAATGATTTTTGTGATTTGATCAGAACGATTTTTTTTCAATTCACTCCGACCAAAGTTTTTTTAGATCACTTGCGATGTTTTTTTGCATGGCTTCGTTTGTCCCACCACCAATGCTCAAAAGAATGGCATCTCTGTGGAGTCTTTCGACAGGGTATTCACGGCAGTAACCATATCCACCTAATACCTGTATGGCGTTCCTAGAAACACGTTCTGCCATTTGGGTAGCTACAAGTTTAGCGGATGCTGCACCAAGCGAGTTTCTTACATCGGGACCAAGTTCACTTGCCACTTGGTAGACAAGCGCCCTTGCCGCTTGGTAATCCGCATAAGATTCCGCAATTAACCTTTGGATTTGACCAAATTCCATTAGTTTTTTTCCAAAGGCTTCTCTGTGGCGAACTGTATAATCACACATAATGTCCACACAACGACGTGCAATTCCCAAAGATTGGGCCGCAAGAGTCACTCGTTCGATTTCTAAATTGCGCATCATATGTGTGATCGCTCCATTTTCTACGCCAAGTAAATTCTCTTCAGGAACTTCCATATCTTCAAAGACTAATTGTGTGGTAGGAGAGGATCGCATTCCCATCTTTTCTTCTTTTTTTCCGACCGAAAAACCCTTGTACGACGACTCGACCACAAAGGAGGTCATCTTTTTCGCGTTTTTGTCTAACTTTGTATACAATACAAAAACCTGGCCGACAGAACCATTTGTGATGTATTGTTTCACTCCATTGATGATATATCGATCTCCTTTTTTGACGGCTTGGGTTGTCATTCCCAGAACATCAGTCCCTGCCCCAGGTTCCGTCATTCCCATTCCACCGATCCATTCCCCAGTGATCACCTTACTCAGGTAACGACTGCGTTGCGATGCATTCGAACTATAAAAGAAATTATTCACAAAGAGGACTTCGTGTGCTAAATAAGAAAGTGTGAACCCTGGATCAAAACGACTCATCTCTTCATGGATGATGACGGATGCAAGTGGATCAAGCCCATGCCCACCATCTTCTTCAGGTACTGTGATCCCAAAGATTCCCAGTTCGGAACCGAGGCGTTTGAATAACATATGATTAAAAGATTCTGTTTCATCATTTTCTTTTGCTTGTTCGTCTAGTTCACGTTCTGCAAAGGAAGCAACGGATTGTCGTAGGGAGAGATGGTCTTCTGTTGGATTGAATAAATCAAAAGAAGATTTTTTGGTCGTAACAATACTCATAGAGAAGATTTTTCCGTACTTTTCCTGAAACTGTAAACGAAAAAATCAGAGGGAAATGCACCCGTTTGGATCATTTTGTTTCAAAAACGAACGACTAAAAAACATTCCCAATGCAAAACAAAAACTGATCTCAGTAGATAAACTAACGTAAATTAGCAGATGTATCGATCCTGACACATCTTTCCTATACTTATTACATTTCACTGACGAAAGGAAACATCCACTACTTTGCTTTAGGATATATACTTACGGAAATTCCCTAAAAATAAAAACAAAGAATAAAACATAGGAATGAATTTACAATTTAAACAATAGACTTTATCATCGCATAAACATTCAGAAAGTTTTGATTCGCAGAATGGGTGTAGATTCCAATGAGCACAAACGATACAAATATAGTACCTAGAGAAAAGCTCGCAAAATTTGAGTTAACCGAAGAATCATTAAATAGTTTCCGAAAAAACCAAAACATACCACTTGATTTATACAATAAAGACGGCCAAATATTAATTCATAAAAAAAGAAACCCGACAGAAGCAGACTTTGGCAAACTTTTAAAATTTGAAATGCAAGGTGTATACTTCCTCATTTCCGAGTTAAAAAAAAACAAACCAAATGGTTCTGAGAAACCTTACTTAGAACCAGGAAGAACCACCAAACTATTTGATATTGAAAAAACGGCACGCTTCGCCAAACAATCACAGGCGCTCATCGAAGAATTAAGAAAAACATCCTTTTCCTCCGACCAAGCAGTCTTTGTTCAAAATTCCGTCAATGAACTCCTCACAGATTTTACAAGTAACCCAGACTTTGAGCTCGGGATCTTTAATATCTTAGAAATTCTCAGTGTGGCGGGAGTTTCTGTGGAATCGGAACTAATGACCAAACGGACGGTTGTTGCCATGGGAATGAAAGTCCGAACTCGTAAAATTGTGAACGAAGGCAAAGAAGAATCCAATAAAAAAGATCATTTGAGTCTTATGATGGCAAGTTACTTAATGGATGTTGGATACTCAAGGCTTGAGGTCAAACAAACTCCTAAACTCACAAAGGAAGAGTATGCGGTTGTCCAACAACACCCTATCATCAGTTATTTGATGACACTCCCGGCTCCGGAAGTCGAATCCCACGTTCGGACACTCATCTTAAACCACCACAGACCCTACCGTGGCAATGGCGTGAATAATAATTTCCCAGACCCAAGGTCACTTTTCACCAAACTCATGTCAGTTCGTGATAAGTACAATCGTGAAGTGGGAAAAGAAAGGATCACCCAAGACATCGAACTCCAACTCCATTTACAAGAGAACAATGTTACCACTTCCAGCTTCGAAGAAGACATTGCCATTTTGTCTCTTGCGAGCGAATACGCATCTCTCACCTCGAACCAACCTTGGCGTCCTGCGTTTAAATCATCAACTGCCCTCAAGATGATTCTCAATGATTCATTTTTTTCTTATAGCAACAAAAACATTCGCCACCTTCTCGATTATGTGGGAAGTTCTCTCACCAATAACGAGAACATCATCAACTTCGGTGATTTTGTGATCACAGCATCTGTGGATTCGGAAAAACGAGCTCATTTTGATATTTGCCTAGTCCTTGATGTAGGCAGGTACCAAACAAGACCCAAACTCCAAAGGATCTGTAGTATCAATCCCATTTTCCAAAAAGGGATTAAATTCAAAATTGCTGACTTCGATCTCAAAAGTATCAAAATTGATCGAAGGAAAGCGATTATGGATTTGGCCTTACAAGCAGGGACCACTAGGGTGATTTATACCATTGATCCGGAACTCAACCCCGCCTTACACGAAGCAGTTTATAAATTAAATCTGAATGCCTAAATCCTAAGGTTGGATCGCATACAAATTAATTTTTTGTTCCCTTCCTGGTAATAAAATCCCTTCGAATCGTTCCCACTCGTTTGGTTTTCCAATTTCACTCCATACGACTTCTGAGATGAGAAGGGATGAATGAAGTTCCTTACATGCCGACTCAATCCGTGAGGCCGTATTCACTGTATCTCCAATCACAGTATATTCCATTCGTTCTTCAGAACCGATACTCCCACAAAACACCTCACCGGAATGGATACCAATGCCAATTCGGATCTCCACCTGACCTAGGGATTTTCGTTCTTCATTCCAGTTCTTTAGCTCTTCTAACATTGATTTAGCGGCAGACACAGCATTCCTTGAATCCTCCCCGGGTATTTCTGAAGGAAGTGGTGTTCCAAAGGTCACCATCACAGCATCCCCAATGAACTTATCCAAACTACCTTTGTTTTGGAAGATTACACGAACCATTCGTCTGCGAAATTCCGTTAAAAAAATCGATAACTCTTCAGGGTCGAGGAGTTCGGAAAACTGAGTGAACCCGCGGATATCACTGAAAAGCACTGTTACTTGTTGGCGTTTTCCTTTCCCAAGTACTTCCGGATCCGATACAATTTCCGAAACCAAATCGGGAGAAAAATACCGAGAGAGAGTTGTTTTTTGTGTTTCGGAAGCAGCAAATTTCAGAAGCATCCGAAGGCTACGAAAGATTCCATAAGAAATGGCAAAGACCAAAATCAAATAAATCACTGGTTTGGAAACGAGAGCATCTAATAGGATGATTTCGTCACCTAACACATAACTAAACCAATCCAAACTCACAATGGCATCTGGGTCAAGTAACGCTGCGGCGATGAATGAATAATAACTGAGTAAAAAACAAACAAAAGAAAACACGACAAGTGAAAACCTGTATTGAAACAAACACAAGGAAAGTGGGAGTAAATAAAAGATCAAAAGTGGAGTTTTGACTAAAAAGTTTGGATTCCCATTTCCTTTGATCCAATACCAATTGAGAATGGTCATGGTGATGAGCACATTATCTACAAAAAGACTGATATAGTCATATTTTGTTTTCCAATTGCTACTGTGTTTTTTTAGAATATGCAAATGTAAAAATGTATTGATAAAATAAATACCAATCGCAATGAAATTGACTAAATACCCCCAAATCGTATCGATATTGCTGAGATTTGCAAGAGCACTGGCAAAAAGCGCAATTCCAATCACATAACGAAACCGTACGGCAAACAGAGCTCCCATTGCTTCTTCTTCCGATAAAAGTTCCGACATATACCTTGGGAATTGGTCACGGATGCAATAAACAGAATGGATGGCATTTCGAATGGAGCGGAACATTGGCATACAGTTCCTGTCGTTTCAGATTTTGTGGCAAGGGAATTTTCTTTTTGCCATAGGATTCCTTGTTTGGATCAATGAACTATGTACCGAAAGAGGCACATACATCGGACCATTTTAGTTCTTTCCTTTGTATCATTGGATGTCGTACTTTCTGTTTTTGCCAATCTAAGTTTTTTTTCCCATTACTTCCAACACTCGCTCCGTACTTCGCTTCTTTCCTTGTATCTACTTTCTGTTTGGGCTCTGTATCTTTTGGACCATCTCTGGGATGCCAAAAAAGAAACGGGTAAAAAAACTCTTCGTTCCAATTTTTATTTACAGAACAAAGTTGGGATCGCTTCGGTGATTGGAATCGGAATCCTTGTCGTTAGTATTCTCGGTATTTGGTATGAATGGAAGTTTCTTTTCCAAAATTTACCCTTCCTTTTTGCCTTTGGAATAGGTTTGGTCCTCGTGATCCAAAAAATCGCAATCGTTCCGAAGGAAATCTTGGTATCCTTCTTCTATACTTGGGGCATCCTTCTCCCCTTTCCCCACTGTAGTGAGACAGACTGGATTCTGTTTTTCTTTTTCCTCCATGTCCTCTGTAACGTCCTCCTCACCTACCAAATCGATAGAGACTGGGACAAAGAACAGGGAACCTTCACTTTCAACCTTTGGGTCTCTCCCCGCCATTTGACGAGTCTTGTGAGAATCCTACTTGTCTTAGGATTGTTCTCTCTCCTTTGGTTATGGAGATACCAAAACTTAGATATTGGATTCATTTTGGGGTTGGGGCTTTCTTATCTTTGGTTGCTAGTCACCGATTTATTTTGCCAAAACCCAAATACTAAAAAAATAACCTCGGAACTCGCCTACCTCCCGATGTTTGTTCCCGAAATCATTTTTTTCTTCTCCGCACTCCCCTAACAAATAAGATTGGGAATATGTTGTTTCTCTTTTTGCATATTTCCCTATTTTTATTGTTTAGCCTCCTCTACTGGTACCATTTCCGTTCCCAGGCCGAGGGACCGAAGGGAAACCTCCTCATGGAAGTCCAAACGGCTGGCAAAGATTGGAAAAATACTCCCCACTTGGTTCTGATATTGGCCTTTGTCCTTTTCCTCCTCCTCCCCTTAAGCTTTGGTTTCCATTTTTACCTCAGGTCCGACGCAAACGTCCTTGTCGTCATTCTATGGATCATTTGGGCCTATAATTGGTCCAAATACAGCTTCTTTCGAGAATAAATTACTTCCCTTATCACTTCCCTCTCGTTTTCTGGTCTTAAGGTAATCCACGAAAACGGGGTTAAGGAATGAAAATTGTTGTTCTAGTAAAGCAGGTTCCGGATACGGAAACCAATATCAAGGTCGGTGACAAATCGATCAACGAAGCTGGCGTAAAATGGATCATCTCTCCTTATGATGAATTCGCTATCGAAGAGGGAATTAGAATTCGTGAAAAAAGCGGTGGAGAAGTCATCGCTATCTCCCTCGGTCCGGACCGTGTCGTAGAAGCACTTCGCACTGCCTACGCTATGGGAGTCGACAGAGCCGTTCATGTAAAAGTGGATGACTATGTAACTTTTGATTCTACATACACTTCCGAACTCCTTGCAAATTTCATCAAAGCAGAAAATGCAGATGTTATCATTGGTGGTCGTCAATCGATCGATACTGACAGCTCACAAGTAGTGGTGCAAATTGCAGAGAGATTGAATGTCCCTCACGTAGCAATGGCACTCAAACTGGAGTTTGACGGTAACAAAGTAACTGCCACTCGCGAAATCGAGGGTGGAACAGAAGTTGTGGAAACATCTGCTCCTCTTGCAGTGACTGCTCAAAAAGGTTTGAACGAACCAAGATACCCAAGTTTAAAAGGAATCATGTCTGCGAAGAAAAAACCAGTCGATGTGAAAAAACCAGACGAACTCGGTGCAACTGGATCCAAACTCGAAGTTGTCTCTCTCGAACCACCTCCTCCACGTATCGCTGGTCGAAAACTGGAAGCAGCAGATGCACAAGGTTTTGCATCTCAACTTGTAAAAGCTCTTCGCGAAGAAGCGAAGGTCATCTAAGGAGACGAACATGGCTGATGTTTTAGTAGTTGGTGAATTAAAAAACGGCGAACTTAAAAAAATCTCAAAAGAACTCACTTCGGCAGCTCGCAAAATTGCGGATGCCATTGGTGGTAAAGTTCATACTCTCATCATCACTGACAACGTTGACGCGTTTGCTGGTGATTTAAAAGCAGTTGGTGCGGATGCAGTGATTGGTGCAAACCTTGGTGAATTTTCACCAGAAGGTTATGCAAACGGAATTTTTGCCGTGATCCAAGAGAAAAAACCGGCAGTGGTTCTTATGCCTCACTCTGCTCAAGGAAAAGAATACTCTGCAAGAGTGGCGATCAAAGCAAATGCTGGAATCGTTGCGGATGCAGTGGCTCTTTCTGTTGACGGTGGTAAAGTGGTAGCAAAAAAACCAATTTACTCTGGTAAAGCGTACGCAAACTTTAAAGTTTCTTCTGACATCCAAATGTTCACTGTGCGTGCAAACTCACAAGAAGTGACTCCAAAAGACGGAGCGGGTGCTGTTGAAAAATCAGGAGCTTCTGTTGGTGAAGTGAGAACAAAATCACTTTCCAAAGACCTTTCCGGTGGAAACAAAGTGCAATTAGCGGATGCTTCTATCATCGTATCTGGTGGTCGTGGAATCAAAGGACCAGAAAACTGGCCTATCATCCAAGACTTAGCAGACACACTTGGTGCTGCTCTTGGTGCTTCCCGTGCCACTGTAGATGCTGGATGGATTTCTCACTCACACCAAGTGGGTCAAACAGGGAAAACTGTCTCCCCTAACTGTTACATCGCTTGTGGAATTTCCGGAGCGATCCAACACTTAGCGGGTATGGGATCTTCTAAATACATCGTTGCGATCAACAAAGACGGAGATGCTCCTATTTTCAAAGTAGCAACTTACGGTGTTGTCGCTGATTTGTTTGAAGTGGTGCCTGCACTCACTTCTGAATTCAAAAAAGTATTGGGTTAATTCCCAATACGAACCATCTCACTTTGAGGAATTTCCTTCTCAAAATCCAGATTGTTCTCCTTTTCTCTGTCCAAATGGGTTCCCTTTGGGCAGAGGATGGACGTGACCGTCTCAATGCCGTCATCGGCAAAATGAACTCCCTTGAAAGTTTCCGTGCTTCGGTCACCTTAAATGGTGGTCTTACAGGTGTCGTATCTTACAAAAGCCCAGGCCAACTCCATGTCCGTTTCAGTGACGGCAGGATCATCTCTTCCAATGGTCGTATCTTATGGTTTTACAACCCAGACTCCTCCATTGCCGGAAAACAAGATCTAAAAGGAATCTCCGGTGGACTTGGTGGACTCCTCTCTGGTTATGAAAACGTAACCGTCAGCGGCCGAACCTTTCGCCTCACTTCCACAACCAAACGTTATAATGAAATCATTTTGGTCGTCTCAGATAACGACCTCCCTCGCGTACTCAAAATGAAACGTTCCGACGATGAAATCACCGAAATTGCATTCTCTGGCATAGCCACCAATATCGGACTCGGGACAGGACTCTTTAACTTCCAACCTCCCACAAGCTCACAGATTGTTGAGAACCCTCTCAACCAAAAGGAGTGATTGTGACCCCAGTTTCCCGTACAGAAGCCCATCGTGTGTTTGCGGATTTATATCGAAAAACCCGTACCCCCGAACACCAACAACTCATCGATGAAGCCATATTAAAATCGAATGATGTGTTCATTCGCATTGACCTCATTCGCAAAGTGGATGAGGATTACGAAAATAAAAACAAACCGAAAAAAGAAGACAGTCGTGACCGTGGATTGCCAGAAAAAGAACCACCACGTAGAGAAGTGATCTCTCGGCCCACAGCGCCCGACCCAAAACCAAAACGTTCGAGTGATTTAGTCACAATTGACAGCGCCAAACAAAAACAAAATCCCGCAAGGAAAAAAGCCATCGAACAAAGACAAGGTGGGGGATTACTGGCAGGTTTATTTGGTGGTGGAAATAATGCCAATAGTTCGATAGGGAAATTTGCAAAAGAAACAGGTACCATCGATATTGGTTTGTTTGGAAGGAATCCTTCAATTTCCAATAATGTGGAACGAATTTTTCGTGGATTAAAGGAAGATGTCCTCATTCCCACCATCCAAGCTCTCCGTGTTTCCGAACAACAAGGTTGGAGGATTTGGACTCCACTCGTATACAACATCATCAACAATTTTAATAAATTTTTTAATGCCTTCGCTTCGCTTGATGCTCTTATCTTAGACAAAATTTCTGCAGATATCTTTTTAGAACGTTCCCTTAAGATGCAGATGTTTTATGTTCGATTTTTGCAAAGAGATGATGCTAAAGACATCATTTTATCCAACTTACCTGACATTGTCAAAATGGATGAAAAACTCACACCAAAACTAAACAAAATTATGGAAGGTGTGAACTATGCTCTCAATCTCGAAAACAACAAACCGAAGTTATCTGATGCCATTACTGCTTTTTACATCGTAGCCAAAAAGAAAATGTTCACGTGGCCTGAGATAGTCACAGACTTACGTGTCCCTCCCATCCAAGAACATAAATTCCAAGCAGCACGTGAGATCCAAAAAGAAGTCGAAATCACTGTTGCCAAACTCTCCGACGATATCAACACCCGGACTTTCAAAAAAGAAGAGTTGCAAAACCTAAGATCCAGATATTTTTCCATCGATGATAAAGGGAAAATCAGTTTTGATTTTTTGAATGTCGTTGTGGATGATTATATGGCTCACCATATGCCAGAATCGGCAAAAAGCCAAACCGTCAAAAATAGTTACAAATCCCAACCACACAGGCTTGTTTATCTTTTACTACGAGATTTACAAACAGTTTACATCAACCTCATCGAAGGTTACGTGCGGTTAGGTGACAAAAACCAAAACCAAGAACTCCTCATCATCCAACCAGGACTCTTTCGTAATGAAATTGACGAGCTCAATACACTCGTTCGAACCATTGACAATTTTAATAAAAAATTCCCCAGTTTCCAATACAGTTTCCAACAGTATGGAATGGACTATAGCACGGGTAATGCGGCCAGTGACCAAATCGCGGGGACAATTGTCCAAGCCCTCCAAGATGCATCAGAATTTTTTGGAAGTTTTGCAGGAAAACTGAACATCATTGTGGAAAACCATCTGATGGCAAAGGTGACTGAATCCAAAGGCAAAACTAACGATAAAATTTTATCGACCAAAGACAAAGTGATCGAAGAGGTAAAAATTGCACAACGGTTTATCCCCCATTATGACAAAGCAGTTGTCGCAAAAGAAAGAATCAATGGAATGAAAGTAGAAGATGTTTTCATTCAATTCACAAAATACTTATACAATTATGCAGTGATCTTTAAAGACCCAACCACAACTTCCAAACTCACAGCACATCGAAAAATTGAACAAGAACTCATCAAATTAAATAAAGAATATGAAAGGCTCACTTACTCTACTTTTCACAAAGATAGTGGGAATCCAAATCCAGATCCAAACCTTGAGTCGACTGAATCCGAAAGTGCAGAGGCAAGTGATATGGCAAATGCGGAGGAAGGTATTTGAGAGTCCTTACTGGTTTACAACCTTCTGGGAAATTACATTTAGGAAATTATTTTTCAGCGATCAAAAAGATTTTGGATTACCAATCCAAAGAAGAACTTTTTCTTTTTATCGCAAACCTACACGCACTCACAACATTCCGTTCCAAAGAAGAATTAAAAGAATACACGATTGGATGTGCCATCGACTTACTCGCGCTTGGTGTCGATCCAAATAAAACTGTGTTTTGGGTGCAAAGCGATGTGCCAGAGGTGACAGAACTCACTTGGTATTTATCCCAATCCATTACCGTATCCCAATTACAATTAGCTCATTCTTTTAAAGACAAAGTTGCCAAAGGATTTGTGCCAGGAGCAGGACTCTTTACCTATCCCATTCTTATGGCAAGTGACATCTTACTTTTTTCAGCAGAAAAAGTTCCCGTAGGCAAAGACCAAAAACAACATTTGGAATTTGCGCGAGATATTGCAGAACGATTTAATACCCAATTCGGATCTGTTCTTACTATCCCTGAGCCAGACATCGATGAAAACACAGCTACGGTTCCGGGTGTGGATGGAGCCAAAATGTCAAAATCCTATCAGAACACGATCGACTTCTTTGGCACGGAAAAAGAGATCAAAAAGAAAGTGATGTCGATTGTGAGTGATTCAAAAGCCATCGAAGAACCAAAAAATCCAGAGGAATCTGTGATCTTTCAAATCCATTCTTTATTTTTATCCGACACAGAAAAAGAATCCCAAAAACAAAAATACACAAACGGTGGGTTTGGGTATGGAGATTTAAAAAAAGATCTACTCGAATCCATTCTCTCTCATTTTGCCCCATTCCGATCCAAACGAGAAGAATTATCACAAAACTTAGATTATGTGCATTCTGTCTTAAAATCGGGAAAAGAGAAAGCAAAGGAAGTGGCAGAAAAAAAATTGGATGCCATCCGAAACACATTAGGAATCTACCCTTTTTAAATTCCAAAGAGACCAAGTGATCGATTTTGAACCTCTCTTCCTATGAGGGTCAAAACAAAACTTCTTCCGAATTCAAGTTTTGGTTGGTTTTGTTTCGGGATTTTTGTCTCAGCGACGGCACTCAAAATCGGTTCAAACTCCCCTGGCATTTACGCATTTCTATTTTTTATACTTTTCCTTATCCTTACTTTTGTATTCCTCTCACCACCGAAATTCACAAAACCCTTCGAAAGAAAGGCCTTTTTTGCGATTTTAGCTTCTTTGGTTTTTTTAGTATTTGCTGACACAAATCAAACTTCCATACCCAAACAAGCCAAACCATTCTTTCGTAGTTTTTTGATGGAGGAATTGAAACAATCTCCTCTCTCTCTTTTCGAAAGGCGAATTGTTCTCGGACTTGTGACGGGTTCCACAAAAGAGATTCCCAAAGACTTCAAAGAACTCGCCAAAGAATCAGGGATCTTACATCTCTTTGCTGCCTCTGGACTCCATTTAGGAATTTTTATTGGTGCCTTGCAATGGTTCGGCAATTTTATTTTTAACAAACACCGCTGGATCTCAATTCTCATCTCACTTGGTTTTGGTTTTTTCTATTTATATGTTTTGAATTTTCCTGTTTCGTTTGTCAGAGCCTATTTGTTTGCGTTTTTAACATTAGTATCTTCTTTGTTTTACCGCAAAATCGCAGTGAGTGATTTGCTTTTCATTTCGTCTGCCGGAATCTCTTTCTTTTTATTTTCTGATTTTTTAAGTATCGGATTTTTACTTTCTTTTAGTGCTGTCTTTGGCATTTTTTATCTCAAACCAAGTTTGGACCGAATGGTTTTCCCCCGTTTCCAATCCCTATGGAAAGAAAATCTTACCCTAACGACTGCATGTTCCCTTTGTAGTTTTCCGATTCTCATTTATTATTTTCATTCGTTTTCCTACGGAGGCATTTGGATCAATTATTGTCTTGTACCAATGGCTGGAATTTTACTTCCTAGTTTGTATTTCACAATTTTAATCCAAACACTCCTTCCCACTGTTTTGTCAGGGTTATTCATTGATTGGCTTTGGACACCATCGAGTTTTCTCCTCTCCTTATTTTTAAAACTGTTTCATACAATTACTTTCTGGGAAAGGGGATACAAAGTTTGGAAAGAAGCAAACATTTGTTATCTTTTTGTTTCCCTTTTTCTCATCTTTCTCCTTTGGTTTCTGCACCGAATGGATTGGAACCAAAAAAAATACACGAACATGTTTGTTGTGGGTATGATTTGTTTATTTTTCCCATCCACCTATTGGATTCAGGATTCAAGTTCCCACCAAAACTTGTTCCAACAAGGAAAGGGTTATTTTAGTTTTGTCATCAGTGATGGATTTTATCTTTTTGGAACCTGTTCTCCTTACAAACGAATGGAATTTCCAAATCCGATCACAGCCATCAAACGGATCGAATTTGAGTCAGAATCTTGTTTGCAGACCGTTTTACGTCTTAAAAAAAAACACAAGGGAGTTGAGGTGATTTGGTTTGACCGTAACCAATCTCCTTTTGGAACAGTTTTAGACAAAGATGGCTTACAAATCCAAAGGACAAAACATTTGGGAGGAGAGATCACTCCGTTTCTATCCTTGTTCCGTTTTGACGGGAATCCAAAACAAATAACCTCTCTTTTGGGGAGTTTGAAAGAAACAGAGAGAGCCCATTCACAATCTCTTTGGCAAGGTTACCTTGTTCTCGATTTCCCTCCTTGGAAAAAAAAGGAAGCGAAAGAATGGATCAACTACCAAAAACTACTTGGGATTTCTAACGCCTGGAAAATCCTCATCGTTGAGGATCATTTTGAAATCCCCTTACTCCACCATCTCACAAATCCAAAGCTTCTTTGAAGAAAAAGGAATCCGAGCCCAAAAAAAATTTGGTCAAAATTTCCTAATCGACCAAAACATTGTGGAGTACATTGTCAATGTCGCAAAACCACTGTTTTCTGAGGGAGATGTCACACTCGCAGAAATAGGAATTGGTCTTGGTACCTTGACGTATCCTATTTTATGTTTAGAGAAAGAAACGGATTTATTTGAAATTGATCATGCTTACATCCAATTGGCAAAAGATGAGATCTTACCAAAGTTTCCCCATGCCATTCTTCATGCAGGCGACGCATTGGAAAATTTATTCCATATCTATCCGAAGAAAGTGTTTGTTTTTGGAAATTTGCCTTACCACCTAACTACCGAAATCATAAACACACTCATCATCAATTGCCGTCACTTCCAAGGTGGGATCTTTATGGTGCAAAAGGAATTTGCTGAGCGCCTTGTGAAAGAAACCTCTTCCCTTTCTGTTTTTTTATCTGCTTTCTGTGAGATCAAATTCCTAAAAACAGTCCATAAAAATTGTTTTTTTCCCATTCCTAAAATCCATTCGGCTTTGCTCCTGCTCACTCCCAAACAAAAGGTCGGAAACAACCAATGGTCCCCCCAATCGAACGAGGGAGTGGAAATTTGGTCTCGAATGTTACGCACTCTGTTTTGGGGCAAACGCAAACAAATCCAAGTGAGCCTCCGAGAATCGCCTTTTTCAAACGACCCAATGTTTCGAGACGCCTTGGGAGAAGCCCTCCTCCGTTCCCAAATCCCCCCGACCAAACGACCAGAAGAATTGAACCGTGAACAATTTCTGAATCTTGGTCAACATTTGCTTGACATTTTGTCAAAATGATGTCAAATCTACCACGCTATGTTCGAAAATTTCAGAGCCCCTCAAATTGTAACCTTTGCCATCCCAGTTTTTTTCCTTCTCATCGGGATTGAAGTGTACATCGGTTACCGGAGGAACAAAGACCTCTACCGATTGAATGATTCGATTGCTGACTTGAGTACGGGAATCATTTCCCAGATTTGGGGTCTCTTCCAAAAAGGTGTGGGCTTATATGCCTACTTTTATATCTACGAACACTTTCGTTTTTTTGAATTTGCCATGACAAACCCTTGGGCTTGGGTGCTTTGCATCGTGGGTCAGGATTTTTGTTACTACTGGTCCCACCGTTTGGCCCATGAAGTGAATTTCCTATGGGCAGGGCATGTGATCCACCACCATAGCGAAGAATACAACTTAGTGGTCGCTCTGAGACAAACCGGTCTCGGAGGACTTGTTTCCTGGATTTTTTATGTGCCTCTTGCCCTCTTTGGATTCCACCCTTGGATGTATCTTGCCAGTGGACAGATCAATTTGATTTACCAATTTTGGGTGCATACCAAAGCCGTTGGGAAAATTGGAAAGATTGGAGAGTATCTCTTATCGACCCCTTCCCACCACCGAGTGCACCATGCGATCAACCCCATCTACATCGACAAAAACCATGGGGGCATTTTCATCATTTTCGACCGTATGTTTGGGACCTTCCGTGAAGAAACAGAACCCTGTGTGTATGGAACGGTAAAACCACTGCGAAGTTTTAATCCCGTTTATGCCAACTTCCATTACTATTGGGAACTGTTAAAACAGGCCTTCCAAGCGGAGTATTTCTTAGACAAAATCCTTGTGTTCTTCAAACCACCAGGTTGGATCCCAAGACAAGGGCAAAAACCCGCAGGATTTTTACCGATCCCTGAAGTGAGCCCAACAAGTTTTCAAAAATACGACCCAAAACCTGCATCGGAAGTGAAGGCCTATACCACCACTTGGTTTGTTTTGGTATTACTACTTTCCTTTGCCTTTTTACTATTTGTTCCCAAATTCAGTATGGTCTCCCAAATCCTTGTGACAATTTGGGTGACCCTCTCCCTTGTTGCCATCAATGCCCTGATCGAAAACAAATCATGGGCTGGGGCCATGGAGATCACTCGGTTACTTTTTGGATTTTTAGTCCTTGGTTACTTTGATGTGAACTGGGCTTATTATGCGATTGGTATTGTTTGCCTTGTTGTGGCTGGGATTTACCTCTACCGCACGGGCCAACAAAAAACCCAAGCCGTCTAAACCAGAACAAAAGTGGGAGATCGGATCGGTTTCAAACCTATCCGTTTCCACCTCTCTTTTTCAAAAGAACGCAACAGATCCCTCACGTTTTCCTCTCCCCAACCGTCTTCCCCATCCGTGCCCTCGCTTCGATCATAATAAACGATGTTAAGAAAGGAGAACTCCCCGAGAAAAGGGAATGACACGGAAGGGAAAAGCTTTCTTATGTCACATAAAAGCCATGTTTGAGGCAAGATTCGAGCCTCTTCGCCTTGACCAGGCAAGGGGTCGTGAGAATTTGGCATTGCACCATAGTTTTTGAGGCGAAATGAGATGAAGCGAAACCGCAGTTACTATATCATACTGGTCCTAATCCTCTTTGTCGTGACCTATTCGGCCTATGCGGCATACCAAAAACAAAAGAACGGTCCCGTATTTTTGGACAACCATGTCTTCCAACGGTATAACGACCAGTGGGGACTTTGGGTCGACCTATACGCCGAGAAAAAATCCCTTCTCGAGAAGGCATCTGAATTTGGAATCCTTGCCCAAGAGGTAATGGAAATCAACCATGTGACAGAAGCCGAGCTCAAACGATTGAAACGGTCTTTATTTTTTCCTTACTCCGCAGAATACATGCGAAACCTCCAAGAAAAGGAACTCTTTCGCGAAACCATTGAATCACCCATTGACCAATTCATTTGGCCTGTCCTTCCCAACAACAAATCTAGGATCTCGTCTCGGATTGGAAGGCGCTGGAACACTTGGCATACAGGTCTCGACATTGCCATCCCCAAAAATTCGATCGTCCTTGCGGCGGCGGATGGTGTGGTGGAAGAAGCTGGCAGGGGTGGTGATTATGGACTTGCTGTCAAAATTTACCACCATGATATGAACCATTTCCATACAGTGTATGGTCACAACCAAGAGTTACTCGTGAAACCAGGTGATGTGGTGAAAAAAGGACAGATCATTGCGTTTTCTGGGAACACAGGAAAGTCAACAGGACCTCACGTCCATTTCGAAGTCCGATTCCACAATGTGTATTTGAATCCAGAAAACTTTCTCACTCCCTTTGAAGAAGGAGTTGCCACAAACCTAGTTGGATTTGCAGACTAAGTATTTGTGACACACCTTACAAAGAACAGTTGGACAGATGAAATTTATGTCCGTCTGACAACACTCATCCCTAAAAGAACAGGCATTGTTTGTTTTGATTTTGATAATACTCTCATCCGAAATGATTTTGGTGAGAAAATCATGGACCAACTCATCCATGAAGGATTAGAATTTTTACCAAAGGACCTATCCATTTTTTTCCGTGACAAAAAACTTTGGAAAGACCATACCCAACTGAGTTTCGCAGAAAAAGAACATTTGGTTTGGGAAGAATACACCTACCAATTAAAAGAATTTGGAATCGAACGAGGTTACCGATGGACTTGTTTTTTGTTCCAAGGACTCACACGCAGTGATTATTATGATGTCGCTCGTCGCGCTTGGGCCCGGGTGAACCAACCGGATGAAGATACAGGCGTCTTCCCCCAAGTGGAAATGAAAGACCTCATCCAATATTTGAACCATTACAATTGGAAAGTGTATATTGTCACAGCGTCTCCCGAACCAGGGATTGCAGCCATTGCCCATCATTTCCCTGTATTGGAAACCAATGTGATTGGCATGAGACAAAAACTAGACGAGAACCTAAGATACACGCATGAACTCATTGAACCCTATACCTATGGGGAAGGGAAAGTCAAAGCAATCGAAGAAAGGATCGGAGAATACCCAGATTTAGTGTTTGGTGATTCATTTAACGACTATCCAATGTTAACGAAGGCAAAAGAATTTGGTGTGGCCATAAACAAAGGGGATACTGAATTCGTAAAGGCTTGTGTAAACAAAGGGATTCTCATCCAACCCTACTTTACCTACCAAACTCTCACAAAATGAATCGATTGTATTTAGTATCCAATTCCATTGGGAATGATTTAGACCTTCCTCCGCGCACCAAACAATTATTAGAAGATGCCGATTGGATTTTGGGAGAAGAACAGAGAACCACATCTACCCTCTTAAAAAAACTTGGGATTTCGAAACCATTTGATCTTTTGAATGAACACACTACCAAATCAGAGATGGATGAAATTGGGATGAAACTGGCGATGACAAAAAGGACATGCCTCATCTCCGATTCCGGCAGTCCAGGATTAGAAGACCCAGGCAAATGGCTTGTTCCCTTGGCTTGGGATATGGGAGTGGAAGTACGTTCCGCCCCAGGTCCAACGGCCTTGATTTCAGCCCTTACGAGTTCTGGTTTTGCGACTTCCCCGTTTTTATTCCTTGGATTTTTACCGAGAGAGGAAAAAGAAAGGGAAAGAACTTTAAAACAATACATTGGTCTTGGGATCACCATCGCGTTTTATGAAACCCCCTACCGGGCCAAACATTGTTTGGAAACTTTGGCAAAACTCCTACCCCATGACCGTCGGATTTTTTTAAGCCTTGGGATCTCGTTCGCTCATGAAACTTCCTTCCGAGGTTCAGCCAAAGAAGTGCAAAAAAAATTCCCACAAGGAATGAAGTTACCTCCTGTATTTGTCATCGAAGAGAAAAAAGAAAGGCACAAACGATAGTTTCTTGACAGTACCTCTGTTATATTGGACGCTTGGCCAATGGTCAGTAAAGTAGAACAAAGTAGTGACGGATTAGATCCATTAATTTCAGAATCAGGCGACTATATAACAGACGTCGTCAAAGAAAATCTGAAACTCATCCGTCATACCAAAGGATTTTCCTTGGACAAACTCGCGAACCGTTGTGGTGTGAGCCGAGCGATGTTGTCTCAAATTGAACAAGGGAAATCAGTGCCGACCATTTCTGTTTTGTGGAAAATCGCCAACGGACTCAATGTCCCCTTCTCTGAACTTTTGAAGGAAAAAAACCAAGACGGAATCCATATCCTCAAAGCAGAAAATTCCAAAGTTCTTTATTCCAATTCAAAGGTGTTTGCAAGCCGAGCCCTGTTTCCCTTCCTCGGAAACCGCAAAACAGAATTTTACGAACTCATTTTAAAACCAGGTGGCCATGAAGTGGCAGAACCACACAAAACAGGGACAACTGAAAACCTCGTTGTGGTATCTGGAAAACTTCGTTTGCGTGTAGGGGAAAAAGTGGTCGAACTCGAACCAAAAGACTCCGTGTTTTTTAAGGCAGATGTCTCACATGAATATTCCAATCCCACGGATCAGGAAACACTGATGTACTTGGTGATGGACTATACAGACGAAATAGGTTAAATTTGGAATATAGAGAATTAAAAGTCAATTTACCAAAAGAATTATCAGATCCGTTTTACGAACTCCTCGATTCTTTACAATGTGCTGGTTATTACGAAATTCTGTTTGATGGAGAAGCTCCCAAAGAAAAAGACCAGGGACTCATCCGTGACAACACAAACATTCGTATTTATTTACAAACGTATGAAGTGGAAAAAGAATTAAAAATTTTAATTTTTTTAAAACTGTTTGCACCTAACAATTCTAACTCGGAATCACGCATCATCGAAACAAGAGATTATGAAGAGGCTTACAAAGAATATTATAAACCTTTCCCCATTGGGAAAAAACTTTGGGTCATCCCTACTTGGGAAAAACAAGAACCAAATACCATTTCTCTTTGGGAGCCGAATGGTGGAATCCCTCTATTTATCAATCCAGGTGTTGCCTTCGGAACAGGACATCACGAAACAACGAAACTCATCTTAGAACATTTGGATTCATTGTATGAGGAAGGTAAGTTCTCATTTACTTCTGCATGTGATGTGGGAACAGGATCGGGAATTTTATCGATTGGACTTGCGAAGTTTGGTGTTAGCAAAATTTTTGCTTTGGACATAGACCCCAATGCTGTAAAAGCAGCTTGGTCTAATTGGACAGAAAACGAATACCCAAAAGGATTCCAATTCAGTGTGGAAGAATCAGGGATCGACAATCCAAAATTATCCAACCAACACTACGACCTAGCAATCGCCAATATCACCTTTGCTGTTTTATCACAAAACATTCGTCATCTGGCAAAAATCAATGCTCCAAGAATTATTTTTTCAGGAATCATCACAGAAAAAAAAGATGATTTTTTAAGTTTATTACAGAGTCACTTGCCTGGTAAACTCCTCTATTCCAAAGAATGGAACGAGTGGTGGGTTCTTGATTGGCAAAGAAATTAATCTCGGTTTAAAAACTTAATCAAACTGACTTGATTTCCTTTGTCATTGTATTCAATCCGATCAAAAACAGATTTTGTCATAAGAATCCCACGTCCATGTTGCACGTGCGCTTCATTCATTTCTTCGATGGATTTCTCCATATGTTTTTTATGATCAAAGCCCTTTCCTTCATCTGTGATGCGAAACGCCACATATTCACTGCTAAACGAATATTCGATTTTCACCTTTTTATTGCGATATCTAGGGTCTTCTTGCCTTTTTTGCAAAAACTCTAAATAATTTCCTTCCAAAAGAGCTTTTGATTTTTCATCAAAACTAATATTTAAATTTCCATGTTCCACCGCATTGATGATGATCTCCCTTACAGATGACCTAACTTCAGTTTGTTCAATTGTAGTGAGATATTTTGCTAATTGTGCTGTGATTTTTTGGGAGACAAGTTCTGCATTTCGAAGGTAATTATTCATCGAAAGTTCTATTTTTTCGGAATCAATCAATTGGATGATGGTATCTTCATACTCAGGTGACAAGGTCATGAGAACTTCTCTTGTCTCATCAAAGTCAATGTATTGGATACGGCATACCATCTCCTTTGGTTCTTTCACATACTTTTGAGAAAGTTCTGTCTTAAAATTGATGGCGGATCCTGTCATTTTTAAATCAGTCAGTTTATCATTCACAAACATCACATTATAATCTGACTTTTGGTCCCGGCCTGTATAAAGAATCTCTGTAATTTTTTTGAATTTAAGATCATCCAATCGATAACCTAAATGTTTGGACAAAGACCGATTTGCATTGATGATTTCAAAATTTTCATTCATCATTAAAATGACTTCGTCAGAACCTTGGAAAATTTCACGGAATCTTTTTTCTGATTCCTCAATCTTCACCTTTGCATGTGACAAATCACGTAAATTTTCTCGAAGGCTTCTAGTTAAAAAATTGATTCTGTCAGCAAGACCAAGTGATAACAAAATCGTCTGTAGTGCTGTTCCAATTTGAATGGTCCATCGTGTGATATGATTGTCTGATAAAAAACCTAAACTTTTTAAAGAGTATAATAAAACTCCTAAGAGGAAAAACGCCCAAGATATTAAATAATACCTTGCAGTTCTCACCTTGGAAAGATAAGTATATGTCCCACTATATACGAGTAATAACGCTGTTGGTACCGTCATTAAAATGGAAGCCACCATCGCCACTCGGTATCGCAAGAAGAAGGAAACCCCAACAAAAAGAATCAGCATACCAACCCAAATCCACATCAATTTCGAAACCTTAGGTAGATGCTTTTTTAAACTTAAGTAGTTGTTAGTAAAAATAATTCCTGTAATACAAGACAAACAAATAAAAAACGGCAAGGAATAATTCGCCCAAAAAACCCAATTTGGCCAAATGTATTGAAACGCAAATCCATTGTTAACCAAATGGAAGAAAAAGATCGAACTGATAAAAAATAGATATAACAAATAACTTTTTTCGTAAGTAAAAATATAAATGAAAAAATTATAAGCAATCATCACAAATAAAATTCCATAAAATATGCCGAAAATCATTTGTTCTTTATTTAACTTTTCATAGAATTCCTTTTCCGTCCAAAGTTCCAAAATCAAAGGAATTGTTGATTCTGATTTTATCTTTAAATAATATACATTCGTAGTGTTAGGAGGTGTCTCCATAGGGAACACTGGATTGCGATAATCTACATTTCTTTGAGAAAAGGGAAATGAATCTCCCAGCGTTCGTACGGAATCTTTAGGGAGGGGACTTCCAAACAATTGGATTTCATCGATGAGCGGGAAATCATAAGCCAAATTCCATCGAATCAATTGAGATGTCGGATTGAAAATCTCGAACCTCACCCAATACACCGATTGCGAAAATCCTAAATTGGGGGATTTGAGAGATTTGAATTCAAGGTCCCTTTCACCATGAATGATGGATTCAGCGGGGATCGATTGTTTGGAATCTTCCAAAACTGAAACTTGGTTCCAAATTGAAATTCCAGTCATTTCCGCAGCCAAATTGATTTTAGGTGCGGCAGACAAAAATCCTGGGACAAAGAGTAGGAATCCAAGTGTACATAGGGAGGAAAAGGAAGAGAAAACAATGTTGAATTTAGAATTTCGCATAAAAAAGCCAAAGCCAATAGAATCGATTTTTGTAATTTTTCTAGCCTTTTTTGTTTTGGATGTTAAAATAGGGGAAAGTTCTATGAATCGAAAAACATTCCTTAAAAATTTGACTGCTACTGCCGCTGGAGTGAGCCTCCTTTCCCCCAAAAAATTCTACGGACAATCCACAGGAGTGGTCACTGCGGAAACGAAACCACGACCATCTGGACCCAAAAAAGCGATAGTGCTCGGTGGTGGTCTATCTGGTCTTTATTCTGCTTATTTACTCAAACAAACAGGTTATGACGTCACTGTGATTGAAAGAGGAGATCGTTTCGGAGGCAGGATCAGCACCTATTCCAATGCCGAATCGGGAATCGTACAAGACTTAGGTGGCGAATGGATCGGTGAAAACCAAACCGATATCAAAAGCCTTGTCAAACAACTTGGATTGGAACTCGTAAGTGCCAACATATCAGAGCGATTCCTTCTTTCCAAAACCAATTCTGACTCTCATAAAATTTCTAGCACCTCGATTGATACTTTAGATAAGGTGATCGACTTACACAAGTCACTTGGGACTTCACAAAAACAAGGATTAGACAAAATCAATTTTTCCTCTTATGCAAGATACCAAGGTTTATCCGAAGAAGAAATCCGATCCATGAACGAACTCTATCGGATCATTTTGGGAGCCGACTTAAACCAAATTTCCAGTGAATCTGTTCTCGATGATTTATCAGCATTACAATCTGCGCTCAAACCGAAATACTTAGTGAAAGGCGGTGCTGAACAAATCATACAATCGCTTGTCGCACAATTAAAAGGACAGGAATTATTATTGGGAGAAATGGCAACTAAGGTTTCCCAACAAAAAAACCAAGTGAGTGTCGAGTTATCTTCAGGAAGGACCATCAAAGGGAATTTGGTAATTTGTACCCTCCCTTCTGCGGCTGTACTTGATATCAAATGGACACCAACATTGCCAAAAGATTTAATTTATTCCGCACTCAGAATGCAAACGGGTAAAATTTCGAAAAACATCTGTTTTGTGAAATCAAATACAGGTTTATCAAATTTTTTCCAAAACACCAATACAGCAGCTGAAACTTTTTATGTTTCAGATCTTGCCATTGGCGCAAACATTACAGCTGTCACATCCATAACAACAGGTGATAAAGCATCTCTGTTTGAGAAAGGGAGTGATCGCCAGAAAAAAATATTAATGGAATCCGCGCTCGAAGAGTTGGGTAATTTTGAAATCATAGCAGAAAAACCATTTCATTTTCATAGTTTTCAAAAAACGACAGGTAGGTCCGGGTTTGTATCCTTATTTCCACCTGGAAGTTACGGAATCAAAGATGTTTGGAATGAACCATTCGAAAGGGTATTTTTTGCAGGAGAACACCTCGCCTTACACACAGGAAGTATGGATTCAGCGGTTGCGTCGTCGATCCAAGCGATTAGTAAAACCTAATGAATTTTTAATCCGAACAAAAAGCGTAATGGTTTGCTCCTTCGGATCAAAAATTCATACATTAAAAAACTGAAACATAACACAACTACATTGTGAAAGAGAAACTTTTCCCAAATGGAAAATTGTAAATCTCTCACAATGTATGCATACGATAAAGAAATTGGATGATGCAATAGATAAATCGGCAAACTTGCATCTATGATATAACTACCAAGTTTACCTTCCTTGTTTCCGAGAAATCCAAATAAAGATACAAAAAACATAGTCCATAAAAAAGGCGAAAGCACCCATAAAAAAATATGAAAAGACCGATACCAAGGATTCACGTAAGAAAAATAGATCCAGAGTGGATCAAAAATTTCAAAATCCATAAACAGAACGGATACAATGATGGCCCAAAGTAAGTTGGCAATTGTTTTCAGATGAGATGATGGTCTCAAAATTAAGATATCTTTTCCATAAAAACTAAAAACACCTGAAAGGAAAAAAGTGAACTGATAGACAAAGGTCAGTTTAAAAATTCCAAAATAAGATTCCCCTTTCCCAATTTGAGTGTGGGCCAAAAGAACCAAAATAAAACTGAATCCAAGTAAAAAAAATGTTCTTCTATTGGACGTCTTCCATTGTACCCAATTTGTTATTTTATGAATCCATTTGTGAACCAAGAGGAAAATCATACTAAAACAAAATAGATCCACTAAAAACCAAATATGGGAATGTTGGAAATTTTCCTTTGTAAAAAATAAATATAAAAACTCTAATAAACCAACGTTTGGTGATTTTATTTTTTCCATTAAAAAGTATTGAATGGGAGCCAAAAATATCAGCCCAAAAATTGTGGGTATCAGAACTCGTTTGAATCTACCCTCCCAATAGAAATTAGTCCCTTTTTTCTCAATCACCATTGTAGAAAAAAATCCAGATATCATATAAAACATAGGCATCCGGAAACTATGAATCCAATAACAAAAATAGGACAGAATCTGACTTCTTTCTTCGGTTTGGATGGCGTATTTGATATCGGCAGCATAAACAATTGCCGAATGAAAAACGATTCCTAGCAATAATGCGAAAGAACGTAGATTATCTAAATAAATGAGTCGTCCCATTCCTCCATCTTTTTCTTGACGAAGAGAAAAAAACAGATTTTTTTAAATCATGACCGAACCCCCAATCGAACCTTTTTTTTCGGACATCGATGACGAAGAAATTAGGCGGGAACGAAAAAAGGCAAAGGATTTAAAAAACACTGCTTGGTGGAAAAACAAACGTTCCAATGGAATTTGTCATTATTGCGGAAAAAAATTCAAAGTAGAGGAATTAACCATGGACCATCTAATTCCCCTTATACGAGGTGGGAAATCTGTCAAGGCAAACTTAGTTCCCGCATGTAAAGAATGTAACTTCAAAAAAAAACATAGCCTCCCTTTTGAAAAGGAATTCTTCCAATAATGGACATCAAAGATTTAGGATTCCAACCAGATGATTTTTTACCGAATCGAACCACCGAAGAAATTGATTTGGTGGATGAAAAGGGAAACAGTTACCAATGGGAAGTGTTTTACTCCTTTTCTCAGATGGGAAATGACTATTTAGTTTTTTTACCCACAGCAGAGAACGAATACCAATTTGTAAATGTGGAGATGGATGATCCCGACTCGGATGTTCCAGGATACATTGTGATGCGAATTGGACAAGATGAGTCTGGTGAAGAAATCTTAGAAGAAATTTTGGATGAAGACGAATTGGAAGAAATCCGGGAATTTGTCGAAGACGAGATTGGTTTGGTTGGTCAATTCCTTAACCGGGAGGAATGACTAAGGTTTCCCCTTTACTCACCACTTCTCCTTTTTGATTGGTCCAAACAATTTTCATTTTGATCGCTTTCAAACGATCTAGTTTTCCTACTACTTCCACCAAACAAGTGATTGTATCTCCAAAATAGACTGGTTTTCGAAATTTGGTTGTGGTTTCCAATGCCACTGTTCCTAGTCCAGGCAATTTCATTCCAAGCACTGGTGCAAGTAATGAGGCGGCAAGACCACCATGAGCAATCCTTGTTCCAAAGATTGTCTTTTTCGCATACTCTTCATCTACATGCAAAGGATTAAAATCACCACTGATCCCTGCAAAAAGATAAACATCTGATTCAGAAATAGTTTTTGTAAAAGAAGCCTTTTCTCCCATTTGGATTTCTGAAAAATTTTTACCTTTCGTATACATAATGACCTACAATGATTTTTTTATTTAGAATTTGTTCTTTTGGGTGCAAATGAAAAATGATAAAACACACCTTGATTGGGAATTGAAGTACATTCAATTTCGCGACCATTCAATTGGCTACTGAGTGAAAAAATCACTGATAATCCAATCGATTCTGCCTTTCGATAATCAAAACCAATCGGAAATCCAATTCCATTGTCTCGGTATTTCAAATCAAATTGACCACTCTCTTTCACAATGAATTCGATTTTAATCTGGGCATCGGATTTTGGAATTTTAAATGCGTGCCTGAAACTATTAGTTAACATCTCTGTAATCATAAGTCCCATAGGGATCGCATCAATAATATTAAATTCCATCGTTTGGATATCCAACTCAATTTGGATATCGGATCTCATATACATAAGTTTAATATTTTCAACTAGGCTTGTGATATAATCTACCGAACTCAAACCAGATAAATTTTTCCCACTGTACAACTTCTCATGAACTAGTGCAATTGCTTTGATTCTTACAATACTTTGTTCTAATATATCAGCAGTTTCAGGTGGTGAAGAATAAACTTGTAGTTGTAAAAACGAAATGATCACAGCTAAGTTATTTTTGACTCGGTGATGCACTTCAGTTAGTAATGTTTCATTTTCTTTTAATGATTGTTCCAGTTTGGTTTGGTTTTCCATATAACTGGTCATATCCGAAATCACTGCGACTGCCTTGTTTGGCGTACCATTTCTGGAAGGAATGAATAACCTATGTTCCAATGCCCATTTGATTTTCCCATCTAACATTTGAATTCGATAGAGTAATCCAGTATGATTTTCTCGCAATTTGTTCATCCAAATATCAGACATACGATGTCTGTCGGCTTCAAAAACACGATCAATCAGTAACTGGGGATTGGCAAGGATGTCCTTGGTATTGATGTCAAACAATCGACATACTTGTTCGCTTAAAAAATCTATTTTCCAAGTATCTAAATTGAATACGATGACTGCATCTTCAATTCGTTCGAGGATCACTTGGAATAATTGATCCGATTCAAATTTTTCTGATAAAACTTTCTTCTGGTATTTTAATTCACGAACGAGTAAAAAATAAATGATAAAGGCGGAGATGGTGACAAATCCCCATCCTTTAAAACTTTGGATCTCTCTCGTATCTTCAGCAGACAAAAAGAAAATAGAGATAGTGTAGTCTGAAAAGTAAATCCACAGATACCCGAAAAACAGATAAAAAATTGCAATTCGGGCGGCTGCTTTCACAATTTAGGCGAACTCCTGGAGTGAACTATAGCGAGTATGAACCATCTCTTCGATGGAGGTACTCAGTTGTGTATAATGATTCCACAAATCCGCTAACTCTTTTGGCACAAATTGGTTTAATCGACTCATAGACATCAAATACTTACCCACAAGATAATACGAAAGTAACTTCCGATCTATCATTTTTTCTTCGGTTGGATAAGAATCTATCGTTTTGTGTGAGTCAATTTCTGATAAATACAGGATCACAAATACAGATAAAACATCAGCAAAGGCAAATTCAATTGATTGCTGCTTTTTATGATTGGGTTCAGTGTCCATTTTGAGAACGATTTCAAATAATATATTTTGAATTTTGTCAGAAGTGTTGCTTGGAGATTCAATTCGTTTGAATTCCTTTTGGAATTTCTCCTTTCCTGGATACAATGACGAAATAATGGATCTTTGGATTTCACTTGTTCCCCCACCGATTGTACCTAATTTGACGTCGCGGTAAAATCGTTCCACCGCATACTCTTTCATATAACCGTATCCACCAAACAATTGTACAGTGTCTTTAGCGACATCTTCCGCAAGTTCAGAGGAAATTAATTTCCCCAAACTACTTTCAAGTGGAGATGGGATTCCTTTGTCTTTTCTTTCCGCTACCCAATAAATCAATCGTCTAGCTGCTTGGATGTACACCCAATTACGAACTAATATATCTCTCATTCCATAAAAACTAGAAATTGGTTTTCCAAATTGGACTCGTTCATTCGCATAACGTAATCCCTTTCGGAGACAGAACTCCATCGCACCGGCAAGTCCTGCGACAAATACTGTCCTTTCCCATTCCAATGTTTCCTTTCCAATTCTCATAAAACCAGTGTTTAAAGGTCCAAGTAGGTTTTCTTTTGGAATGATCATATCTTCAAAAACTAATTCAGCCGTCATGGAAGTATGATGGCCTAATTTTTTTAAAACCTTACTTACCTTAAACCCAGGTGTATCACTTTCCACGATAAAGGCAGAAATTCCCATTGGTCCCCTTCCTTTTTCAGAAGTTCTCGCCATCACAATAAAAACTTGCCCAACAGGACCATTCGTGATAAAAGTTTTGGACCCATTTAATTTCCATCCACCTTCCACTTCTTCGGCTTTCGTGAGAAGGGATGCAGCATCGGAACCAGAGGCAGGTTCTGTGAGTGCAAAACCTGCCATCCATTCACCTGTCGCTAGTTTTGTGAGGTATTTTGTTTTTTGAGATTCGGTTCCTTGGAAAACAATGGGCATTGTTCCGATGACAAGATGGGCCACCCAAGACAAACCAATGCCACCGTCCAAAGATCCTGATGCAAAAGCATCGGTTGCAATGGAACAAAGTAAACAACTGGCACCCTCACCACCATACTCGGTAGGGATCGTGAGACCTGTGAGTCCAGCCTTCGAGAACTCTTTCCAAAGTTCGTCTGACCAAATTTCTTTTTCATCTCTTTCTTCAGAAGTAGGATACACTTTTTCTTCTGAAAATTGAAACACTGTATTGTAAAAACTTCGTTCCTCATCATTTAGATAAGGATTTAGTTTTGGATTGATCATTGGTAAATTCCTTCGATTTGTTTTGAAAATACATCAGAGATGATGTTTCTCTTCATTTTAAGAGTGCGAGTCATTTCGACATCTGGGTCAAATGGCCGTGGAACCACATAAAAATTGTTTGCAGGAATCATTTCAAAAGATTTGAAACCATTATCGCGTGAAATGATTTTTGAAATTTCGGATCGGAACAATTCTCTCACCTTCGGATTTGTATTCCATTCGATTGCTTTCTCTTTTAAGATTCCTTGAATTTTTGATTCCACAGCTTCAAAATTTGGTACAATCAATGCTGCCAAAGTTTTTTTATCATGACCTACAACCATCACCTGGTCAATATAAGGTGATGTTAATAGTTTGTCCTCAATTGGGATTGGTTCAACGTTTTCACCACCGATGAGAGCAATTGTATCTTTTGACCTTCCAGCAAACACAAGTTCATTTCGATGAGAGATCATCATGAGATCTCCCGTATCAAAAAATCCATCCGCATCAAATACAACTTGGTTGAGTTCGGGTCTCTTATAATAACCTTTTAAAATTTGTTTCGATTTGATCCATAAAGTGCCCTTTTCTCCGATTTTGGTGAGCACTTTACCAGTTTCGTCTTTTAAACGAATTGAATACCCATCAATTGGGATTCCCACTGTTCCTTTTGTTGGTTTGGTATTGGAACGAATGGAAACAACCGCAGAAGTCTCTGTCATCCCATAACCTTCCAATACTTTGAGTCCAATGGCCGATAAAAATCCATCGACAACACTTGGTAAGGCAGAACCAGCAGAGATACAAATCCGAATCCTTCCACCCAATGCTTTATGGATCGCTGAAAAGATTTTGATACTAAGCAGTTTGAGCGGTGAGAGTAAAATCAAAATGACTAATGCATAAGTACGTTTACAAATTGACACCAGGAAGTTTGGTTTTTGGATTTCAAATTCAAATCCCATAAACATAGCAAAAAATCTGGCCCAAGTGGCTCCCACTTTCAAAAAAAAGTGGAATAATTTTTCTTTGAAACCTCCTTCTTTTGCTACCTTTGCCATAATCCCATTGTAAACGGATTCCCAGATTCTCGGAACCGATGGAAAAATTGTAGGACGAAAATCACGAAGGTCGTCTTTTAAACTGGTCATGTTGGAAATTAAAAAATCCAAACCAAGAAAGATTCCTGCATATTCAATCGCTCTTTCGAATGCATGCCATGGTGGCAATAAACTCACAGCATTATCATTGGAATTCATATCCAACCTAACAATTGTATTTTGAATTGCAGTGATCCAACCTTTTTGAGATAACATCACCCCTTTGGGATTCCCTGTGGTTCCGGAAGTATAAATGAGAGTGGCAAGAGCATCCGGATCAATTTGTTTGATTCGATTTGTTAAATTGAGAAGTCCACTAGATTTCCCTATGGATTTACCTCTTTCGACCAAGAAAAGAATCGAATCGGGACCAGAGATGAGTTCACCTTGTTCATTCTCCAAAACAAAAATCTGTTTTAAGTGAGGAAGTTCACCTAACAAATCTTCGATTCTTTTTTTGTCTTTTGGTTTTTGAACCACCAAATACTTTGCTTCCGAATGGTTTAAGATGTATAAAATTTCTTCTCGGACAATGTCTGTGCCTCTCGGAACGACAACTGCTCCTGCGGTGAGAATCGATAGGTCTGTTCGCAACCAATTGACAGAAGCATCGCAAAAAAATCCAATCCGGTCACCAACTTCCACTCCGAGCTCGATGAATCCCAAAGTCAAGTGGTCGACAAACTCCTTCAATTCTCCAAAACTGATCCCAGGAAATTCGGTAGCGGACTTTCGTTTCCGAAAGGAAACTTTGTTTGGGAAGGAAGTCGCAACTCTTTCCAATGCTTGGTACAGGATTTGGTAGTTCTCATTCATGGGTTCTTGCCTTTTCATTTGGTTCTTTTTACAGGAAATGTAGAATGGATAAAAAACCACTGTTCGTTTTTTGCAAGTTTTTTCTTATTTTTGACAAACTTTTCAGAAAGGTAGGGCATAATTATGTTCTTTTGGATCCATGATGGTCGCATTTCCCCCAATCCCCCTCTCACGCACGCAGACCGAGTCCCGAAAATTCACCCGACAGGCCAATCTGCCCCGAGTGAAATTGGTGAGGGTGAACCCCAAACCACCCCCACAGGTTCCTTCCTACACAGAAAACCAAGTGATGTGTACAAGGAGTCTTCCGCTCCCGGTGAAAAACCGGTTTTTTTCCTCCACGAAATGATGACAAACCCCGTGCTAACGAAAGGAAGAGATGAAACCATCGAGGCCTGCCTTGACTTTCTTTTGGAAAAAGGAATCCGCCACCTACCCATCATAGACGATTTTGGAAAACTAGTAGGTTTTGTTTCAGACAGAGATTTACTCGATAAAACCAAATCCTATGAAAAAGAAAATCCTGTATCCGATATTATGATCAAACGGGTATTAGTTGGGTCTCCTGGTGCAGAAATTAGACAGGTGACTAAAGTTTTACTCGAAGAAAGAATTGGTTGTTTGCCAATCGTAAATGACGATAATGTACCAGTTGGAATCATCACTAGGTCCGATTTACTTCGCCTTCTTTTGAAATATCCCAATTTGAGTTTGATTGTTTAAAGTGAATGAAAAGGTAATTTATGATTTGGGATTTGATTGTTTTAGTGTTTTATTTTTTAGTAGTCTTTTATTTTGGTTTTCACTTTGCTAAAAAAAACCAAAAAGAAGAAGATTTTTATTTAGCCAAAAAAGAAATCCATTGGGTGTTTCTTTTATTATCTCTCGTTGCCACAGAAACTTCTAGTTTAACTTTTTTAAGTATTCCCTCTTTATCCTATAAAGGTGACTTTCGATTTTTAGAAATTGCAATGGGTTACATCATTGGAAGGACTATCGTTGCCTTGTATTTACTCCCCTCTTATTTTTCAGGAAATACCATATCAGTTTATGAATATGTGGGAAACCGTTTTGGAAAATCTCCTCAAAAAACATTATCTTTCGTTTTTACCATTTCTCGATTACTTGGTGACGGGATCCGTTTGTATGTGAGTTCTTTACCGATTGCCTTCCTTTTGGAACGAATGGGTTTTTCAATCTCACCAGAACTATTGGGTATCATCGCTCTTACTATTTTAAGCATTGTGACTATCATTTATTCAGTGTTTGGTGGATTTAGGGCGATTGTATTTACCGATGTACTCCAATGGATCATTTATATTTTTGGTGGGGTATTTGCTCTAGTTTTGATTCTTTCCCAATTGGGTGGCACAACTCTAATGGATACGTTACAAAAATTGGATTCAATAGGAAAGTGGAAAGTATTTGTTTTTGATTACAACCAAACAGGAGATAATAGCTATTTTATCCTCTTTGCTATCCTTGGAGGTGCCTTTATCTCCATTGGTTCCCATGGAACGGATTTGATGCTTGTCCAAAGAGTCATAGCTACAAAAAATTTACTCTCAGGCCAAAAGATTTTGATTGGAAGTGGTATCGTTGTTTTCTTTCAGTTTTTACTCTTTTTGTGCATCGGATCATTGCTGTATGTGTTTTATGATGGAAAATCCATACCAGCAGATAAGGTATTTAGCCATTTTATCATCAGTGAAGTCCCCTCACCCTTTCTTGGCATCCTCGTAGCTGCCATCCTTGCAAGTGCCATGTCCACACTCAGTTCCACCATCAATTCCCTTTCCCTCACGTGGGCAAGGGATTGGGATATGGACAAATGGTTTAGCCCAAGGGTATTATCCTTGTTTTTTGGTGTTTTATTGTTTTTTGCAAGCCTCATCCCCTACTTCCTTGTCGAGACTTGGGAAAAAGGGATTCTAGAAATGGGCCTCACCATCTTTTCTTATACCTTAGGTCCCTCGGTTGCGGTTTTTTTCCTCGCCAAAGGAAAACGGGACCTCCCCATCTCTGGTCGTGTTTTTTCCTTATTTTTTATCCTAAGCATCCTTATCACTCTTGCGATGGGAATTGGATGGAAACTATCCTTTACTCTCCTTGTCCCCATCGGGTTTGTAACCTTATACGGACTCGTGACCATTGCCCGATTGATAAAAAAAATTTGACAGAATGAGAGCTTTCCGATCGTCTAAAAAGTAACAATGAAATCATTCGCACACATTCAGCTTCTCCTCCTCCTCGAAATCTTATAATTCGAGGGAGAGAGTGCTATGTGACAAAGCCCACTCCCAACCGGGAAGTGGGCTTTTTTTATTTTGGTCCCCCGGTCGGAAGTGACAACTTTTTGCGGATACGGAGGAACCATGAAACCAAAAACCATTCACATCCAAGACGTCACCTTACGGGACGGAAACCAAGCGTTAAAACGACCATGGACCATCGATGAAAAAATCGAAGTCTTTGATTTGCTCGTCGAACTTAACGTGGATGGGATCGAAGTTGGATTCCCTTCTTCAAATGAAACCGAATTCCATACCTGCCAGGTTTTGTCCAAACGTGCTCCCAAAGGAAAACCAATTGCAGCATTATCGAGAGCCAATCAAAACGAAATCGCTGTGACTTGGGAAGCCATCCAAAAAGCAGATTGTCCTCGTATGCACATCGTTTACCCAGTCAGTGATTTTTCCATTAAACATGTGTTAAAGATTTCTGAAAAAGAGGTACTTCAAAAAATTCGGAATTCCATTTCCTTTGCTCGCTCCATTGTGGGACCTGGAATCGAAATCCAATTTTCAGGAGAACATTTTGGAGATGCCATTGAAAACTTTGCATTCACGAAAGAAGCATTTTTGACGGCCATTGAAGCTGGTGCCAACATCATCAATTTACCGAATACCGTGGAAAGGTATCGGCCGATGGTTTTTGTCAATATGGTCAAAGAAATCAAAGATGTCGTAAAAGACAAAGCCATCATATCAATTCACACTCATAATGATTTGGGTATGGCAACGGCGACTTCAGTTGAATCCGTCTATGTGGGTGCAGAACAAATCGAAGTGGCCTTAAATGGTCTTGGTGAGAGAGCTGGAAATACCAATTTATATGAAACGGCAATCGCCTTACACCAGAATGGCGAAAATTTGAATATCAACTTCCAAAGAATTTATCCTACTGCAAAACGAATCTCCGAATTAACAGGAATTCCGATCGGAGAAAAAACACCGATCATCGGAGAGGATATCTTTTCACATAGATCTGGGATCCATCAAGATGGTGTGACAAAAACCCTACACCAATCAAAAGGTGCGTATCGGACCTTTTCACCTGAATTTGTTGGCCGAATGGACAAAGAAACGATTTCGTTCACCAATCAATCAGGACACAAAGCGATAGAGTTTTTATTACACCAAAGAGGGATCCAAGTTTCAAAAGAAGGAATTCACCATTTGTTCTCTTTGGCCAAATCGATCTCATCTCGTGAAAACAATCGAGAAATCACCGAAGCAGAGTTAGTGGCACTTAGCCAATCTTTACTCACCTATCAGTGAACAAAGAAGGCTTTTGTCCAGAGAAACTTAAGGCAAATGATCGGGAATCGTTGACAAATCTTTGTCAATCTGCCATAATTTCGTTTGGTTTTTCTGGAGGTATCATGGCAGAGACTCTTATCAAACAAGCACGTATCTTTGATGGCAGCACAAATCCATCATTCATTGGGGATGTGCGGATTAAAAACGGAATCGTAGATACGATTTCAAAGACTGAATTGATTCCAAACCCAGGGGAAACAGTCATTGATGCAAAAGGCCAATGGCTTACTCCCGGTTTTATTGATTTCCACACTCATTATGATGCTGAAATTGAAGTGGCTCCGGATCTTTCGGAATCGGTAAGGCATGGCGTCACAACCATTTCTCTAGGGAGCTGTTCGCTTAGCTTGGCGTTAGGTGATCCAACTGATCTTGCCGATATGTTTAGCCGTGTTGAAGCCATACCTAGAAAAAACGTATTATCCATTTTAGAGAGTAAAAAAAACTGGAACTCTGCCGTTGATTATAAAAAACACTTAAACTCTCTTCCGCTTGGTCCCAATGTCACCTCCTTTGCAGGTCACTCCGCAATTCGAGCTCATGTGATGGGACTGGAACGATCTTTAACCAAAGGAGAAAAACCAACCAAACAAGAGTTAAACCAAATGAACCAACACCTGGAAGAAGCATTGGATGCCGGTTTTATGGGACTTTCTATCAATACATTGGTTTGGGATAAAATGGATGGATCTCGGTTTCGATCAAGGCCTCTTCCCTCTACTTTTGCCAATTGGAGTGAATATCAATTTTTAAATCGAACTCTTAGGAAACGCGGAAAAATTTTCCAAGGTGTTCCAAATGTTTCGACTAAAATCAATGTTTTAATGTTTCTAAAGGAAGCATTTGGGATTTTTAGAAAACCATTGAAGACAACCATTATATCATTAATGGATGTTAAATTTGATCCAGGATTGTATAAACTTTTGGGAGTGATCGGTCGTATCACCAATACTATTTTTAGATCTGATTTCAGGTTCCAAGCCCTGCCTGAACCATTTGATTTGTATGCAGATGGTATGGACGTGGTTGTGTTTGAAGAATTTGCTGCAGGTGCCAAAGCAAATCACATTGAAGACGAATTGGAACGTAAACAATTGATGAAAGATCCAAAGTATCGCTCTTGGTTCAAAAGGCAATGGACAAATTGGTTCCTCCCACGAGTGTTCCATAGAAATTTTAGAGAAACAAAAATTGTGGATGCTCCTGATAAATCACTCATCGGCAAATCGATCGATGAAGTAGCTAAAGAGAGAGGAGTCCACTCAGTCACTGCCTTTTTGGATTTGGTGGCAGAACATGGAAACGATGTTAGATGGTATACTGTGATGGCAAACCATAGAAAGGAACCATTACAAAAAATAGTTTCTTACCCAGATATCCTCATCGGATTTTCGGATGCAGGTGCCCATTTACGAGGAATGGCACATTATAACTTTCCTCTTCGTATGTTAAAACTTGTTCGCGATGCTGAACTTGAAAACAAACCATTTATGACTATGGAAAAAGCAGTCCATAGGCTCACAGGCGAAATTGGGGATTGGTTTGGCATCGATGCAGGTTATATTAAAGAAGGAAAACGTGCTGATCTTGTTCTCATTGATCCAAACAAACTAGATGAATCTCTTGCAAAGGACGTGGAAGCTCCTATGCCTTTTATGGAGGACTTCAAACGTTGGGTTCGTCGAAATGATGACACCATCAAAAAAGTATTCATCAACGGGAAATTGGCTGTGGATGGAGGAAAACCTGTTTCAAATTTGGGTAAAGAATCCGGTTATGGCCGCTTTTTAGAATCTCAAATCGGAGTCTAAAAAAGGTTTGAAGTTGGGTACGGTTTCGAATAGATTCAGTATCCAACCAAACCATGAAGACAAAGTCAATTTTTTTCATTCCACCTTTCCTCATCACCTTACTGCTTTTTACAATCCAATGTTCGAGTTCCAAGTCTATGGAACGGGAATCCGCCGTCTCGAATCGGTATGACGATTTTGAAGGAGCGAAACAGTCTGCGGGAGTCACTCCATCCCCAAAATCAGAATCAAAACCAAAAGAAACCAAATCCCAACCTAGGATGATGGTGTATACCGTTGTTGTGAATTTACAATCCAAAGAAGTGGAACCCAAAGTCACTGAGATCATCAAACTCGCAGAATCCTTTGGAGGTTTTGCTTTACAATACAGTTCTCAAGGGACCATACAATTGAAGATCCCCCAAGAAAATCTAAAACGATTTTTACTCACCTTAAAAAAAGAATCCCATAACTACTCAGAAGACGTATCCGCAAAAGACGTGACGGAAGATTACTTGGACACCGAGATTCGTTTGGAAAACGCACAAAAGATGCGCACCCGGCTTTTGGAAATATTAAAATCAGCGAAAACTTTGGAAGAGACATTAAAGGTTGAGGCAGAACTAAGCAAAATTTCCGAATCCATAGAACGATGGGAAGGAAAACTAAAGTATCTTTCTTCTGCTGTCCAACTATCCACTGTAACCGTACATGTTCGGCAAAAATGGGAACCTGTTGTACAAAAGGATTACAAACCAGGACCACTTGGATATCCTTTTTATTATTTGTACTTGGGACTTGGGAAAGTAAAAGATGGAATCATTTGGTTGTTTGTTCAGGAAATTCCAAAAGAAACCTAACGAACGTTTGTATGAAGTTATATGTTGTCTGTTTAGCATTTCTCCATATATTATATTGCCAACGAACCAAGGACCCATATCCAGAACTTACGGGTCCTGTGATCGACCCGAGTGTTTACCTTCCTTTGGAGGTAAAATCCAAACTAGAAACGATGCTTCTCGAAGCAGAAAAGGCCACGACCAATCAAGTCGTAGTTTTCATCACAAAAAAATTAAACGAAGATACAATAGAAAAGGAAGCGATTGCCGTATTTGAAAAATGGAAACTAGGTCAAAAAGACAAAGACAATGGAATTTTATTCCTACTAGCTCCAAATGAAAGGAAAGTAAGGATCGAAGTCGGTTATGGATTGGAATCGGTTCTTACCGATCTAGTCGCCAAACGAATCATAGACGAAATAGTCATTCCCAATATCAAATCAGGGAATCCTTCACTAGCAATGTTGAATGGAACACGTGCCATTTTAGAGCACCTCCACTCCGGTTCCCCGAATCTCACCAATCAAAATTGTCCAAATTCCTTTAGTGATACAAATGGTGATTTGCACCCCGATACGATTCCATTTCTTCAAAGAGAAATCAAAAGCTTAAAATCGGTGGATTTTTACTTTTGTATCTTACCTTTGGATACTCAATTTGGAGTGGAAGCAGCAACAAACAAATTATACCTACACCGACAAAAGTCTAGTTCCAATACAAAATCGATCGTGTTTGTTACTTCACCCAATTCTGATTATCTAGGATCGATCGTCACAAGCCCCGAATTCAATTGGTCTCTGAGTCAAAACAAAATCAGAACTATTTTTAGAAATCGATATCAGGAAAGACATAGTGGTGATTTTACCAATTTTACTTACCGTGCTTTTTTAGATATGTTAGATCATATCAAACACAACCAAAAGTTTGAATTGGAAAAAGGCACAGGAATCTTTGATCCCTATGGCGCTTTGGAAACTTTCTCTTTTACCAGAACAAATGAAACGATTCAAAAACTAGAAAATAAATATAAAGTTGGCATTCAGATCCTACTTCTAGATACAAAGTATGACCTTTCCGACGAAGCAAAAAATTTCCATAACCTTAACTTTGGTAAATCACCAGGAATTACCTTACTCTTTTCGTTGAACCAAAAAAAAATCTTTGTGTTTACGGATGAATATTCAATCATCCAAGGCCCCGATGGAAATAGCCCCAAAACAATCATAAACCATACTTTGAACGAGATGGTGAATTCGGCGATCGCTTCTGATTTCAAATCCGCAGATATTGATTGGATGAGCATCCGAAGTGCGGAGGGAATCGATTCCTATCTCAATCATTTGCAAGATCAGAAATCTTTAGTGGAAAGCCGAGTCACAGAAGCAACAATTAAGAGTGGATCTAATGAATATAAAATGGCAGAAGCTCATTTCATATTCAACTTGATATTTGCACTTATGTTTTTTGTCACCTGGGTTGGTTTGGCTTCAGGTGAAGGGATCCTATTCTTTTATGGTTTGTTTTATATAATTGGTCAAATTGTAAGAGGGAAACTATTGCTTATCCCTGATTCACCTAACCTATACCAGATGATACTTCTGTTTGCATCCGCAATCTTAAGTTATCTCTTCGTTACATTCTTTCGAAAAATTGGTTGGGCAAACAAAGTTAGTACAAGCACACAAGATTTTTTCACTCCATCTTCCTCTAGTTCTGGTTCTAACTCCGGTTCTAGTTACCGATCTTCAAGTAGCTCCTATTCAGGAGGAGGGGGAAGGTCAGGAGGTGGAGGTGCGAGCGGTAGTTGGTAAACGAATTTTTAGGCTTTGATCAATCTTTGTGCGGAATGGATCATTTGAGATTTCATACGTTCAATCACTTTACGATCTTTGGTTAAAGCATACAAACGTAAACCGCCCAAGTAACTCATATACAATTCATAACTCAGTGATTTGACAAGATCAGAACGAAGGTTAGGTTCGAACTTTAAAATACAAAATTCAACCGTTTCTAATACGTGTTGTACAGCTCGATTTCTATACGTATCAAATTGGTTTAAGTGTGAAATCTCACCTGAGAACAAAGCTATGGGACAATCTTTCCGAGAAGTATTCCTTTGGTTCCGTACGATAAAATTAACCCATTTTTCGATAAAATCAGATAGGTCATTCGCTTTTCCAAGAACCTTAAGCATCACGATACGTTGTTGTTCCGATAAATAATTTAAATACTCAAATCCAATATCATCTTTGGATTTAAAATGATCATAAAGGGTTTTTTTATAAGCACCTGCTCGTTCTAAAATTTCGGCAATGCCGGTCGCCTGGAAACCTTTTTCCCTAAACAATGCAAATGAACTTTCTAAAATCTTTTCTTTTGGTTTCAAACTCAAAACTCTCCTATTCGATTCCCTTTGATTGATTGGAAACTGTTTCTTGGGAAGGGTCATATTCCAAAACAGAATTCCCTTCTTTATCATGAATGGTAGATTTCCAATGTAATTTCCCATCGTTCCAAAATATTTGGAGGATTCCAAAATTTTCATTTTTGTAGGCCTTACCTAACTTTAACTCAGAATCATATTCTAAAGGCAACCAAGGAAGTGGCAAATTAAAGGAACTCGATGTGATTTCAACTAACCTTGGATGATTCATATTTTTATATTCATGAATTTCAGCAAGATGGCGATCCCCAGAAAGAATCACCATATCCTTCGTATTTGCTTTGTATAATGATTGAATCAATTTTTCTCTTTCATTTGGCAAATTATTCCATTTCTCAAATGGTTGTTCTGTCGGTAACACCTGGATACTGGAAACAAAGACCAGCAAGTCAGAAGGTTTGGACAACTCTTCTTCTAACCAAATCCACTGTTCATCACCAAGAAGGTTTTGGTTCGTTTCATTTGATGGTTTATAATGGCTTTTGCCAGTGAAGTAAGAAAGAAAACTCCTCTGCAAAGGGGAACGAAAATAGCGTGTATCAGGTACAACAATGTGTATCTTTTTTCCATGAAATAAAACCCAATATGAATAAAATACTCCTTCCTTGTTTTTGGTTCCGAAGGTAATTTTTTTGGGCATGCGTGGTTTCACATAAGATAAAAATAGATTTCGGGATTTCACTTTGTCTGGATATTCACCACCACTATCATTCAAACCGTAGTCATGGTCATCCCAAGTGAATAATAATTGAGTGTTCTTTTGTATAGATTTCCATTCTTTCCGATTGAATTGTTTTTCAAATGCAGGAATTTTTTCATCCGCAATCAAACTATCCGCATATACAATGTCTCCAAGTAAAATCAGATACTCTAATTTTTTTCCAAGGATTGTGTTTAAGATGGGACTTTCTTTATCCTGGTGTAAACAGGAACCAAATCCAATCGAAAGCGAATTTGAATCTTTAGCAAAAATTGGTTTTTGACTTATGAAAATCAAAAACACAAAAATAGGAAATAGGATTTGGCTTTTTGTTATCATCTGCAATATAAGGATTGGATTCCTAACATTGAGTTTGTTTTTTTTTCTTTTGTCGTCAATCGTAAATCCTCATCTCCCATACCGATAATATCCAGGGTTTCGAAATCCAGAAGAAGGTGTTCTAAAATATGGTGGGCCATACTCATTTCTTACTGGCCGATAATCTTTATAACTTAATTTCCGAAAGAAAGAACCTCGGTATAAAATAAAATTTTGGTAATATGTTTCATTCACAAAAGGAGAGTATACGATTCCTGTCATCTGCCATTCAAATTGTGCTGTGTCACCTGACACCGTTACTTCCGTCTCTTTGTACATCATCGTAGCAGAACGAATATCCCCAACAACACAAGGTTCCAATCGGCTCGGTAAGGGACCTTCCATAAGCACCAAACATTCTGAATTGTATCCATATTTATTTGCAAAACTTACATTTGAAAATCTGTGAGGTCTTGCGGGTTCCGACAATGTTTCATAATTATGGTTGGTTTGGCGGCCAATACAAGACCAACATACAATCAAAATGATGAATAGTAACAAAACCATGCGAAATGGAATGGCCGGTCGTTTCATTTGGAATACTGAATGGTAGGAATCTTACGGTTTTGATTTCTAGATTCTTGCATCGATTGTCGGAGGATATTCTCCTTCAATGCACGATTGTGAAAGGGACCCCTTCCAAGTGTCACGTCTTGGTAAAACTCTAAATTAGAATGGCCCTCATAGACATAACTCGGAACATACCAAACGTGAATTCGTCCTTCTACTCTGACAAAACTTTCATATCGAAAACCACGCACATCACCATAATAACAAGGTTCGACTCGTGGAAAGGGAAAGTAAGAATTGGGTAAAATCAAACATTCAAAACTGTATCCAAGGGAAACTTGCCGTTGTCGGTAATCATTTCTCTTTCGTTTGATTGAATCATCGACATAACCCAAAAAAACCATCCGGTCAAAACTTGTACAGGAAACAAAGAAAAGGAACATACAGACGATCCACCTCATGAGTCGAGTGTAACCTCCTAACGGTGGGAAAGCGATGGTAGGTTTCCGCAATTGCGGAAACTACCTAAAGAGAGTGTGAGTGAAACAACTTTAGAGCTTACGAAAATTGATCCGATAAGGTGTGACAGTGGAGGTCACAGACCGACCTTGGCAGTCGTATAAATTGGGATCCACAATACCTGAGGCTTGTAATGTATAGGTGGTCCCGACAGTTAACGTCACATTCGCCATACCAGGTGTGACCGATGAGTGGAGTTCCGAACTCCCCTCTTTTAAGGAGATATGAAAGTCAAAATAACTGGACTGACACCTTGACGAAGAAAGGGTTTGTTTTCCAGCGGTTGCGCTGATTTGGTATGTACCTGTCGTCGAAACTTGTAATGATCCATTCAAAAGTTCGGTGCTACAAACAGATCCTCCCCCTTCTCCTACGACAACGGGTGCATTCACATTTTGTGTTGTGAGAAATTGGCATGGCGGAACAGACAATACACCCAGTAACAGTGCATCCGTGAGTGGATCACCTGTGATGTTGGTCCCAGGAATGATTCCTTTTTCTTCATCAGGAGAACATTGTACAAGAAGTACAAATAACAGGGGGAAAAGGAAATGAATCTTACGCATACTTTACCTACTTATGATTGTCATAGGTAGGTAAAAAATGTATGTGTTTGGTTCTATTATGGTTTCAGAATTTTGAAATTTTTTCGAATCTGATCCATCATTTGTATTTTTTCTTGGCTCATTTTGTCGGTACTTTCTGGCGAATCTTGGAAGATGAGGATGCGAGAACCTTCTTTGGTCGGGATGAAATAAATTTCGTAAACTAAGTCCACTCCTGCCAGTTTCACGAATAATTTTTTACCAGAATAGGAAACGTTTCCAAACCGATCATTCGTTTCCAAGATTTGTGTATTTTCTTTTCCCATCCTTTCTGAAAAAGAATCCACATAGTCCTCCATGGTAATCGGCTCTGGCAAAACAAAATACATGATTTTGAAATCGTTTCCCGAAAGAACCCAAGTTTTCTCTGAATCTGATTGGATGTCTGCTTCCCATGTAAAAGAAGCAAAGTAAACAAATTGGATTCCACCATATGAAAATTCCTTCCATTTGCCCGCTTTCAGAAGGAGATTTAAATTTTGAAAACTTCCATTTATTTTTTTGGGAACGTCTGCTGTTAGGTCATATTCTTTTCCATTGATTTCGATTGTATATTGAACTTGAGGTTCTTTACTTTCATCAATCGCAAAGATTGGTAAAACAAATAGACCGAAAGAAACGATTAAAATTCCAAAATACTTCACTCTGTGACCACCTGACAATCACATGGTTTCGGATGGGATTTGATTTGTAAACAGAGGTTTTGTGGTTTCCTTTAGAATCCGCATTGAGGATCCGTGATACACGCCATTTGGTTCGTAAAACATTGGCTACTATTGAAACAAGTATATGGGGAAGGAACATTACAAGTCGAAGTGGCAGAAATGGCCCTACATGTTCTGTTCGTTTTTTCTTCTGGTGTGAGAACCATTAATTTTAGAGGAGATGTGATTTTGACCAATGGCTTTTGATCTAACTGTGCCGTAACAGTAAAAACCAAAAATTCATTCTTCGTCGTTACCGTAGGAATCCCCGATACGACACCTGTTGACTCGTCAAAAACAAGTCCATTGGGAAGAATCGGATTGATGCTAAATGAGATCGTTCCCAAAGAACGTAATGTTTGCAAGTATGGATGCGACTCTAGAGGTCCGAAGAGAGAGACAGGTTGGTTTTGTTCTAACAAATAAGATGAAGGAGAATACCGAAAGGATCCGAGACAAGGGATGTAATGTATTTTACGGCCAACGTTTGGAGTTACCAATTCCACTTCAATTTTCTTTGCAGGACAGAACCTAAGATAACCCGTGATCTGTTCTTCCGAAGTTTCAAAAAATGTGACCAACTTAGTGGCACTCTCTCCAAATACATCGGACTTGGAAAGAGCATCTAAATTTTTTCCTGTCATCACAAAACTTGTATTTTCGATCAAAATGTCCGGAGTGAAGGAATAGATCTGATATAGACTGGTTCGTCCTTCATCTGGAATCTCCTCTGCTCCTACGTTCAATTCTTTTGTTTGGTCAGTTTCGAGTAGGACCAAACTTGCGATCCAATGGGAAAGAGACTGAGTGTTTGGTTTTGAACATTCCACCAAACAAAAGAGGAACAAACATACGAAACTTACATTGAAATAACAGAATGTAGGAATTTTTTTTTGCATTGGGTACACCACCTATCAAAGGAGAGGGGTATACTTTATTAAGTTTTGGTTTTAAAAAACTTGTTTCGCAAAGGGAGGCTTTCCATTCCTTTCTGATGAAAGGACAAATTATCGTTGACTCATTTGGAAAAACCTTCATTCAATTTTAATTTATGCAAAATAGTATTGAAATTCATGCACTTGTTGCATCCGACACTAAAAAAGTATGGGACTATTATACAAATCCAATTCACATTACAAAATGGAATTTTGCAGATCCTTCTTGGCATTGTCCTTCCGCAAAGGTAAATTTAACAAAAGGTGGGACTTACCTTGCGCGAATGGAAGCAAAAGATGGAAGTTTTGGATTTGATTTCGAAGCAATCTTTGACGAGATCAAAGAATTTCAATTTTTCTCATATACCATGACTGACCAAAGGAAAGTGACAGTTACCTTCCTCGACAATCAATCAAACACAGAAGTCATAGTCAAATTTGAACCTGAAAATGAAAATCCAATCGAGATGCAAAAGGATGGTTGGCAGTCCATTTTAAATAATTTCAAACAGTACGTCGAAACACATTCTTAAATACAGCGAACATTAATTTTGTTCGATGTATTTTTTCCACCAACGTTCCAAGAGATTTGGATTTTTTAGTTTGACCAATTGTCCGAATTTTGGTGTCAACAAATTGATGTTATGTTTTTTGGCTTCTCTTTCAATGTTTTCGGCAGGCTCATACCAGCTATGTAAGGATAAATTAAACATTCCCCAATGCACAGGAACCAATGCTTTCCCTTTTAAATCTAAGTGGGCCTTTGCGGTTTGTTCAGGCAAAACATGAACGGCTTCCCACATGGGATTGTATTGCCCATTTTCGATAAAAGTTAGGTCAAAAGGTCCATACGTTTCCCCGATTTGTTTGAAATGAATATCATAACCTGAGTCCCCACTAAAGTAAAATCGTTCCTTTTGTCCGAGAATGGTCCAGGAAGACCAAAGAGTTTTATTTCCATTCATCCCACGTCTCCCAGAAAAATGTTGCGCAGGAGTACAAACGATTTGAATTTTTCCCAAATCCAGCTTTTCCCACCAATCAAGTTCCGTTAGGCGATCCTCAGAAACACCCCACTCCTTTATATGAGATGTGACTCCAAGTGGTGTGATGAAACGTGTTTGTTTTGATTTGAAAAATTCAATTGTTTCCATATCCAAGTGATCATAATGGTCATGCGAAATGATGATGTAATCTACTTTTGGTATTTCTTCTAACTTGACCACTGCATCTTGAAAACGTTTGACCATAAAACTAAATGGAGCAGCGGATTCCGAAAAAACTGGATCAAAAAATAAAATGGTGCCTTCGATATTCACAAGGAAAGTGGAATGGCCAAACCAAATGAATTTAATGCTTTCGTCCGGTTCCAAAAATTCCTTAAAGTTTGGTTTTTCTTCCGGTAATTTCGCGGAAGGTTTTTGGTTTTTGTCACCACCAAACATAAACTTAACGAAAAGGGAAAAAAAGTTTTGTCCTTCCCTCATCTTCTCTAAAATATCGGGTCTGCGGTTGACAAATTGTTCGCGAGTTGGATCAAAATGGGATGACTTTTGGATTTTTTCTTTATGGGCACCTTCAGGGTCTTTCCCAAATGCCTTACAGTGAACAAAGGTTAACGTTAAAATGAAACCAAAACAAATTGAGACGAGAGCGGAAGGCAAAGTATTTTTTCCTGACATATGATCTTTCTTTAGACAATTTGCCGATGGAAAATCAATTCCCGAAAGTTCAATATCCAATTGTTTTTTATTTTTCTTTTGCCTATTCCTACCAAAATCCTGATTTTTATCTCGGAAACTTCACTTTTTTTCTTCCTTTACTTTGATTCCGTAAAAACCTTCTTTTCTACCGAACCAATACAAACGCTCCATCTTGTCTTCTGTCATCATCCGTTTCTGAAACGTTTCCGAATAAAAATCCCATTCCGTGATCCCTTGGTAATCTTTTGGCCATTCCTTTTTTCTCATATATGGATGGTCTTTTTTAGGGAAATTGGATTTGTGGTAGGCCCATTCTAATACATGAAACAATTCATGGTAAATAAAAATGGGATGGTTGGCATGGTTTCCTGAAGAGATATTTTTATTGGAATCAGAAAGGATGGTCAATCGTATTTCAGGATCAGACACTGTTCCATAATTCCACTCTGTCCCACCTCCATTTGTGATGAGAACACCTTCTGGTTGTTTTGTGCCAGGCCAGACCACAATCACACCATCACTGGCTTTGATCTGGTGAAGGACATCTTCTGAAAGGGGTGGTTGGATGGATTCAATGGAAGGTTGCATCACATAACGAAAGGATTCATCACTGAAATTGGTAGTTTTGATTTCGGAATCGGTCCGAATCACTTCGTAATCCCAATGGATTCCATTCGATACTTCTTCAAATGAATCTCTAAAATAAATAAAACTGAGTAATAAATCGGAAACAGCTTTTTCTGATACATCTTCATCAATGTTTTGGTATGGTTTTAATTTTGAAGGGAGTGGATCCAAAAGACGAGTCCTTGGGATCACAATAAAAACCATTTTCAATTTACGGCGAGGTTCTTCTTTTAGTTTTTTGGTTCGGAACTTAAGTGCTTTGTATTTGATGAGGAGTTGGTCTCTTAAAAAATTCCAATAGGATGACACATGAGTATCCATGTCAGGATATAACATAGAAATGGTGTCAAAAGCAAAATTATATTTCCCTTGCTTTACATATTCATCTGCTAGTAACGAAGTATTCCATGATATGGAGGGAATGAGTGGATTCGAAATTTTTTCTTTAAATAAATTCTTCTGAAACAATTCATGCCACCTTTCTCTTTCACTAAGCGAGATATCGGTATCATAAAATAGTTCACCCACATTATAACCAGTATTCATCGCTTCGGGTGTTCCAGATAATTGAGTAAGTCCAGCAAATAGGATGTCTCTCGCGTTCTTTCGATCATTTAACTTGATATAGGCGATTGTTAATGTATTGATTAATAATCCATAATTTCCATTCCCAATTTTTTCGCGAGATTTTGGAAGAACTTTGGGAATGAGAGATACCATCTCCATATACCTTGCGTCATGATTCAAACACCAGATTGCCGTGGTAAAACTCGAAGACTCCTCTTCTGGGACTAATTGGGCATGTTCTTTGGCACTCTGAAAACATTCCTCCGGCCACTTCCCCTTCTTAGTTGCTAATTGGGATGATGAACTGAGCCTAAGCCACCACCCAAAACTATCCTTTGGATCGGATTTGATGATTGCTTCGGAAAGCTGAAACGCAGATTGGTAATCTTGTTTTTTTAATAAATTGTCTGCTTTTTTCCAATTGGTTTGGTCCACAGCTTCCAAAGTAATAAAAGGTAAGAAAACAAATAATACAAAGAATCTGATCAAAAACATAGGCTGACCTCAATTAAAACCAGGAATTAACATCTTAGGTTTTTTAAAAGAATCAATAGATTATTTTAGATCTATCGAAACGATTCGTTCTTGATGCCCTGGGTAAATGTACTTAGGTTTGTAGGAACTTGCGATGAATTTTAATCCATCCAAACTTTTGCGATTTGATTCTGAGTCTGCAGTGAATGAGCCTGGGATCACATTTTGTAACCAACCAAAACGTGTGTGGCATGTATCACCAAGTAACAAATGACCTCCTTCTTTTGAAGGGATCAAAAATGCTAAGCTACCAGGAGTATGGCCTGGAACAGAAATGACAAAAAAACTTTGATCACCAAAAAAATCTAAAACAGAAACTTGATATTGATTTTTACCAAAATCAAGTTGGATTAAATTTGGATTCTCACCCAAAAGACGATTCGTTGAACCTTGCACAAATAAATTAATAAATTGTTTATTGGATACTTCATTGGGACCAACATAAAAAGGAACCGACCTTTCTACTTCATACGCCCCCATCACATGATCTAAATGTAAATGTGTATAAAAAATTCCTTTTAAAGAAATCTTATTTTTGGTCAAAAAATTCTTTGTTGTTTCATATATTTTTAATTTATCAAAATTCATTTGCGATGCAACAATCGAACTGACAAGGAGATGGTCTTTTCCTTTTGTAAAACTTTCCCCGATACCTGAATCTATCAGAAAGGCCCCAAACTTCGGATGTTTGATCAAATAAAAGTAGATGGAGATGGGTTCCGGTCTGTCAGTTAAATTGGCGAGTTTTGCATTTGGGTCGTTTAAATTGAGTAATCCCGCAAGTGGCACTTCCCAATCGGCAGCTTTGATCACCTGAAACTCTACCATTATTTGGGTTTTGATAGGACGAGCGATTGGTTCTAAGGACGATTCGATTGGTAATGTTTTATGGTCATGGGAACTGACTTGGCATGCAATGGGAATGAAGGAAACAAAGAGGACAAAAATAAATGAAAAAATTGAAACTGCCATAAAAATACTCACCTACCTCAGGAAACTCGATTCCAACTCATTGGTAAAAAACTGTCTCTAAAAAAAAATCCCATTTCTCTATTTTAGATCATAAATTCCTACAAAGACTTGCTTTTAAATAGTAACTAGCAAGTGTTTGTCTATGTTCTATCGTCACATTCTAATATTCATTTTGATTTTCTCTTCTACAATTCTCCAAGCGCAAGAAGATTCTGATGAAATTGGCGCAGATCCTCAAGTGAAAAATTCAAAAGTTGTTGGAACAAGCGGAGATCGTTATGGACTCTTCAATTTACGAAAAAAAAACGGACCTGCTTACATCTCGTTATATCCTGGTTTGACTTATGGATTTTCGGAGATGCTCATCAAATCAAGGTTAGGCAAAGCCGATATGGCCGCTGACCTTGGTTTGGCTCAGAATGTGGATTATCTTTTTGATTTAAAGTCGATTGATTTCCAAATTTCCGAAAATTTTGGATTCACCATCCTTGGTAGAACCAAACCATTTGTTATTTCCAGACAACGATACGAAGGAGACTTATCTTTTTTTGAATCGAGCTCTTCTTCCAGCTCCGGTTCTTCTTCTGGTTCTAGCAGTGGTGGTTCAGGATCATCTGGTTCTAGTTCTACGGAAACAGAAATCATAAACGATGACATTGGTACAAAAATTTCAGGGAATTACTCCTTTGTGGCTCCCGCATTTTATTTTGGAAAGGAAGGAATCGATCACGCTCGGCTTGGATTCGGTGCTGGTATGGGACAAATTCGATTTTCAGGGAATACCTATTTCCAAAATACATTTTTAGATGTATTGCCACTTTCCTTCGGAGGACAACCCGGTGGATTTGATAATTATGCGAATATCGTAGGAAGAATATCGCTCTTAAACCAACAAGACATTTCAACTGATCCAGTGAGTTCGATACTCATGGCAAACTTAGGACAAGGTGATAATTTACAAAACCTCGGAATCTACTTAGCCGCAAAAGGTGATATCGATTTTAAGAATGTAAACCCATCACAACTTTTTTTCTCAGCATTGATGTTTCGTGACGCCACTCCTCTTGAATTATTAACCATTTCTTCCATTAACCGAGGGACGGTTTCTGCAAAACAAGTTTATTTTGTTCCAGTCGTATTGTATGCTGAAATTCCAACCAACTTTATCAACTATCGCTTAACGTTCATGACTACTTCCTTTAAAGCAGGGAACATTCATTATAATTTCAATAGTCTTGAAATTGCCGCATACATTCCCATCGATATTTAGAAATTTTTTGATGAATACCCATTCCAGTCTAAAAAATCAAAAAAACAGGAAACTCTAGAGGTTGAATGAAAATTTGTAAGACCCTGTGTCAATCGAATCCATTGAGGAAAGCAAAATAGCAGATAGAATTTTTAAACTAATTTGAGAATCAAATGAAAACCAAACGTTTCATAATGAATTTTCCGTCTAAGGTATCGAGGAAAAAATCATGCAAACAAATTTACTCCAAAATATCCTAAGGACAATCCTTGGATTTTTTATGACCCTTGCGGGTGTGGGCCACCTAACATTCCAAAGACAAGAATTTTTAGCGCAAGTCCCTCGTTGGTTGCCACAAGATCCCACTTTCATGGACTTTGTAGTATTGTCTTCAGGAGTTGTTGAAATCAGCTTTGGCCTCGCTTTATTATTTTGGGCAAAAGAAAGAATTCGAGTTGGTATCCTTCTTTCCATCTTTTTTGTCCTTATTTTTCCAGGAAACATTTCTCAATACACAAATGGAATCAGTGCCTTTGGACTCGATACAGATACAAAACGACTCATTCGATTGTTTTTCCAACCTGTTCTTATCCTTTGGGCTCTCTACTCAACAGGTGCCTTACGATATTTGCTCGAAAAATCAAAAAATCGTTAGATTGATTTTAAGTACATGGACCGAGTTTATAAATTGTTCTTTTCTCAACATTTGAATGATTGTAAATTTGGTCAAAATCTTACCATGGATGTACGTATGAATCTTCTTTCGAAAAACAAAATCCCTCTGTTCCTGTTTATGCTTCTATTTGTATTTGCTTGTAACAAACTTTCCCAATCACCAGAAGCAAAACTGAAAGATTTGGTCCCAAAGTTCCAAAAAACAATGTGTTCCAAAACCATTGAATGCACCAAAGATGAATTTGCAAAAATACCACCTGCCTACCGTAATATGATCCCTCCTTTCATGTTATCTGAAGAAAATTGCATTTCCTTCTTCGATCAAAAAATGAAGGAAGCTGAGAAAAAAAGAATCGAAGAAAAAAGGGAAGTCACTGCAGAACAAGTAGAAGCATTTGAAAAATGTATCAGCGCCTTCGGGAAACTCACCTGCGAATCATTTAAAGGCTCAAAGGATCAAATGAAGATTCCAGAATGTGAAGAAGCTCAAAAACTTTCCGGTAACTAAATCATTTAATAATCTTTCCCGAAAGCGATTGTTCAGAGAATTTTACTAATATTATGAAAAACCATTCAATTAGGATGGTTTTTCATTGTATTCAATATATTTGTCTTTTGAAAGAAATCGGCGAAAGATCGTGAATTTAGATCAGCTAACCTTTGCATACAAAGTGGCTTTCAAATCCTTATAATAATTTCTACCCATTTTTAATTTGATACCTGTCACGAGTTCCACTTGATAGGATCCTCCAGGGGAAACTAAAATCTGATTGATGTACCTTTGGTTTACAATGTAAGATCGATGGATCCTTTTAAAATTGCCAGGTAAAATTTTGGATAATAACTCTAAACTTTTATAATGTGATACTATCTTTCCATTTTTTTGAAACAGTTTTACCTTTTTATCATCAGCCTCGATGTACAAAATTTCTTTTGTTGGGATCAGTTTCAAATGATGATCCTCTTTGATTCCAATGTATTTGGTTTGATTCTGACCGGAGTTGGAAAAATATTTTTTGAGAGCCTTCTCCAGTCTTTCTCTCGAAATTGGTTTTGGAACAAAATCCAAAACACCATATTCAAAAGCTAGAATTGCTTCTGCCGTATTCCCTGAGGTTATGATTGTGATAAAAGATGCAGCTGATGACTCTTTAAGTAAATCAAATCCAAAATCACCATCTAAATTTAAATCCAAAAATAATAAATCTATCGGATTCTCTTGGAGGAAACATCGTGAACCTAATAAACTTTTTTCTACATGTAAAGACGAGATTTTTTTACCCAAAAGTTCACGTAACAAGCGCTCTAGACCCCTTGCGGCTACTTCCTCGTCTTCTACAATTAATATTTTCAAAAAAATCCTCGTATTAATATTGTTCTAATCGGTATTGAACATTTGATAAATTCACAAAAACTCCAATCATAGCTTGGTATGAGTTTAAGGTTCGCATGGAAAATTGATCCGCTTTTAAAAATTCCCGGTAGTAATCGACTTCCGCTTTGATACCGAAGTATCGACCCAAATAAATATTCAAACCACCGCCAACTCCAACGATACTACCAATTCCACTCGATATCTGGTTACTATAAACAAATTTATCATGGTTTAAGCCTGCATGTGCTTCTCCTGTAAATGAAACAACTCCTGCTCTGACCACAAGATATGGATCAAAAAAATTCCTCGGTATAGGATGATAGGTCGCAAGAAAACTCATCGAGTTACCTCGATAAATAGTGCGTTCCCTTGGGAAAGGATCCACATATTCTTTATAATACGATAAACCAGGAATGATATCTTGCCTTTTCGCCTTCAAAGAATTTTGCATTACAGTAAAACCAAGGCCAATTTTTTCCTTCCATCCATATTCAAAATCGAACTGGGAAGCGACACCTGGCGTATAAGTAGGTTTGAAATAGAGACCAGGATCTTGGTTTCGTACCACACCTTGGGGATAATAATCTTGACTGACTTCTTTCGTAACAACTCGGTATTGTAAGGCACTATCATAATTTTTTTCATGACTAATGAACGATCCACTTGGAGCTAAACTTCCACCACCCATAAAGCTTATCAAAAATGCACCTTGGTAAAATCCTGGTGGGTATTTTAATTTTGCGTAGTATTTTTCCACTTCTGCATCATCTATTTTTTTGTCTTCATTTTGCTGTGTTTGTTGGTTGATTGTACCTTTATCCTCTTTTTTGCCCGCAGGTTCCGCCATACTTATGTTTGTCACAAGAAATACAAAGTAGATTAGAATTAAGTTTGTTTTCATTTGATTATCCCTCTATGAAGAATAGAGACAATCAAAAGAATTACCAAAAAAAAAGTGCAGGATGCACTTCTAAGGTGCGAATGGCACCAATTCAATCCATCAATGTGATCGTATTTTCCCAACCCCCCAAAACCACTTTCGAAGAGAAGTCCCATCGGTTTGGAAAGGCTTCCTGCAAGCGAGATTTGATGTATTTGATACCAGTTCCGAGTGAATCAGATTTTGTAGTAGGTAAACCATCATTGAACAGTATGTACTTTGTTTTATTTTTTTCTCTTTTTTTCTTTAGAGTGAAGAGTCCAGAGTGTTTCCCTTGGTAACCATGAGTCAGACCATTTTCTACCAATGTGAGTAAAACAATAGGAGGGATCATATCTTTGATCGTAATTCCTTCCGATTTAAATTCAAATTTCGATTCCTTTCGCAAACTCATAATTTCTAAATATCGTTTGCAGATATTGATTTCTTCCGTCACAGTAATTGTCTTTTTATTGGTTAATTTTAAAATTGAACGTAATTCTTCAGATAAAGCCGTTAACAGTTGTTTTGCAGTCTCTGGATCTTCATCCAACCAGATAATTGTAGCATTGATCGAATTTAGCAAAAAATGAGGGTGGATATTATTTTTTAAAAGTTCCACTTCCAATCGAGAGGATACCAATTTTGCATCCTGTAATTTAACTTTATAAGCAGCAATTTTTCTTTCTGCCTTATTTTTATCAGAATTTGCAAGTTTGATTTTATAAGCCAAACCTAACGACAATAAACACATCTCAATTGCAGAACCGGCTTGTAAACCATACTCAGTCACAAGGTTTGCAGGTAAGATACCAAAACCTTTGAGTGAATAAATTCCTACCCCAAAGAGTAAAGCAACCCAAGCAATCAAAAAATATCTAGCAGGTTTATATCCCTTATCCCAACAAACAACTGCTACTAGAAATACAAATATTGCAAATAACATAACAAGGGAGGCAAGAAGGTAAATATTAACAAAATAAGAGAAAATAAATGAAGACAACATCAAACACAACATTAATGCCATTAACAGCATTAATATTTTATCTAATGTTGGTGTGTGTTTTTTTGTACTTAAAAAACTCCGAGTAAATTGAATCCCCCAAAATAAGGAAAAACCACCAATGAAAGGCAAACTGATATTGGCCCAATAAGGAGAATTTGGCCAAAAGATTTGAAATGCCAATCCGTTTAAAACAGACTGAGAGAGTCCGTACAAACTGATGTATAAAAGGTAATAGAGATACCCAAAATCTCTCAGCATAAAAAGTAAAATCAAATTGTAAATGATGAGCACAAATAAGATTCCATAATAAATCCCGAGAGATAGATTTTCCTTTTCCTTTAGTTTTAAAAATCTTTCATGAGAATAAATTGTAATCGGAAATTGGACAGTGCCTTCACTTTCAAATCGAAAATAATATGTGTGATTTTTTTTGAAATTAATTCGTATTGGGAAAATAAAACTTTTTTCCTCCATGGGTCTTTGTGAAAAAACATACGAATCACCTGTGATGGTTTTTTTCCAAGTTGTTTCATTACCTTCGTAAAATTCAATTTTATCCAAAAGAGGATAGGAAAGATGAATGAACCAATCTTTTTCTTTTGATTCATTGTATAATTCAAAACGAACCCAATAGACATTTTTGGTGAATCCAAAATTGGGAGACAAGGATTTACTTTCCTCAAATAATTTGAATTTTCGAACATCTTCAAAACTGATTTTTGTTTCAGGAGAAAGGCTCAAAATTTCCATATGATAACCTATGGGGTATTCCCCTTGGCCATTTTTCAGACTGGTTGTGAATCTTGAATTGATTGGAGAAGACAATAGAATTGAAAACGGAAGAAACAAAAGTAGGAAATAGAACCTAACGTGAATCATTACGGTGGAAATCGTAAATTCATTTTGGAATCTTGTAAAGGAAAAGAAGTTTTTTTTCGAACCCTACCTGGTTCCAAAAGAATGTTTGCGAATATGCTTGCAATCATCAAATAACATAGTTTTTTCTACCAGATTGAGATCGACGATGAACCAAACAATAGAAATCCTCGCTTATCTACAGAAACTACCAATCCAAGAACAAACAATCCTTAGAAATTTACGTGACCAAATATTGTCTATTCACCTAACTTAGAAGAAAAATTAAGTCGTGGTGTTCCCTTCTTTTATTATCTCGGGAAAAGGGCTGTGGGGTTTCGATCATCTAAAAACCACCTATCGTTTTTTATAATGGAGGGGAATGTCTTCAAAAATAAGATAAAAACTCTCTCAGGATTCGATTGGTCTTCCACTGTGATCCAATTCAAAGTCGAAAAGCCACTGCCAAAATCATTGGTAAAAAAATCCAAACCTGATTGGCAGGTATCAAAAGAGAACACTGAACCCGTAGATATCCTAGCGCAAATCCCTCGGCATTCACAATCATAACATTATTTTCGAATACAAGGGAATTCATACATTTTTGCTTGCAGGAGTAAATAGTGCTACTAAAGTTACGCATCTGTAAGGATTGTTACGAATTGTTCGGTTCCCATCCTTAAAAATTCGAACAAGACAGGGAATCATAATTTTCATCATGAAAGCCATTTTACTTTTCATCCTATTCTCAGGTGGGTTTCTTTTTGCCCAATCGAAAACGAAAAACAACACGCAACAATCGAATCTAAACAATAAAAAGTCTGTCGTCACCGTTAAAGAAGATTTGGCTAACGATGCAGAGGAAACCAAGGAACATGTCGTGGTGTTGACTCAATATATGGCAAACGAGAATAATTTTCGTGGGATCAGTGTTTATGGAGATCGTCTCGCGAGGCGAAATAATACAGAATACAAATCCGTACCTGATGCTTGGTTTTTGACAACTGAGCTCGCTTTCAATACTGGTGATAAAAGATTTAGCACGAATATGATGTTTTTCAATCCTACGGTAGGTAGGACAAACAGAGACAATGACTACTACTACCAAGATAGACCTGGTGGAATTGACCAAACATCTACAGTAGTCCATTCACTCAACACCGGTTCTTTGCCTTACGATCCAAATCAAATCAAAAAAAGACCTGAAAAAAATGCACTAGGTGACTCCGCTTTAGGTGAGTTTTATTTCAATTGGGAAAACAGAGCTGGATCTTTTTCGACAGGTTTATATGTTCTTATCAACGTTGGTGATAATTCAAGATTTGCAACATCCGACTATGCATTCATTTGGCGAACTGCTTTCTTAAAATATATCAACCCAACGATTGCAACATACTATAAATTTACTTCTGAATTTAATGGTTACGGAACAGGGAGTGTTTATTCAAATTTATCATTCTCTCATCCTTTTGAAATATCGGAGAATGTTTCCATCACTCCAGCCACTCACATCGGTTACCAATATGTAAATGATTATGATCTACAGCGAAGAGGAATCTCGGATGTGAACACAAGCCTGAAACTCAGTTTTTGGGGATTTTTTGTAAAAGGTATCCATATCTATCGACCTGATACATACTTATGGGACAATGCCATATTCAATCCACAAACTGGTGTTCCATATTCTGATAACAATCAAAATGACCAAAGAATCACTGATCCTTCAAAACGATACGGATTAGAAAACCAAATCAATATCGATACAATTAGAAATTTACCCATCGATGGAGATTTGCGACAAAAATTGATCTATCGATACCAACAACAAGACTTTGTAAAGAATACCTTTGTGGTTCAAATTGGATATTCTATGAAATTCTAAGTCAATTCTTGCAAACATTAATCATATAAACATAAGAAAGGAAATAAAAATGAAAGAAAATATGCGTTCTATATTTAGAACAGTTTTTATCACGATAACGATCGCAATGTTATCACTTGTCATCTTTACAATGCAATTAAGAAAAGCTTCGGAAGTTGTAGCAGAGGCTACGATTTCTCGATATGAATCTTATTTGTTAGCAGATGAATTACGCCAAAGTTCTGATGACTTGACTAGACTTGCTAGAACTTTCGTAATCTCAGGTGGCGATCCTAAATGGGAAAAACAATACTTCGATATTCTTGATATTCGAAACGGAGTCAAACCTAGACCCACACAATACGAAAATATTTATTGGGATTTTGTTGCGGCAGGAGAACCAGCACCTCGTCCAAGTTCCAAAACAATCGCACTTTTAGATTTAATGAAAGAGAAGGGATTTTCAGAAAAAGAATTGGCAAAACTTGATGAAGCAAAATTAAAATCAGATGCCCTAGTGAATACAGAAACCATTGCAATGAATATGGTAAAAGGTTTGTATGTCGATTCAAATGGTAAATTTACTATCAAAAACAAACCAAATTTAGAAGAAGCTCGTCGTTTAATGCATAATGACGAATATCACAAAAACAAAGCAAAAATCATGAAACCAGTATCTGAATTTTTTGATCTTTTGGACAAACGTACTCAATCCAAGGTTGATGACGCAATATCCAGCCAAAACTTTTGGAATTGGATCGTGATCATATTTGTATTCATCACATTATGTATTTTAACGTATGCGGGATATGAATTACGATTATTGTTTAAGTATTTGGGTGGTGAACCTGCATATGCCAATACAATTGTGACTGAAGTCGCTTCAGGAAATTTAAATTTAACGATTCAAACTTTACCAAAAGATAACATCAGTATGTTGTATTCGATAAAAGGGATGGTGGAAAGATTAAAACTAATGATAAGCGAAACCCAACAAGTGGTTGATGCTGCCGGAAAAGGGAATTTAAAAACGAGAGTTTCATTAAATAATAAACAAGGATTTGCTAAAGATTTAGGAGAAAGTGTAAACCTCTTGGCGAAAACTAGCTCCAATATTATTGATGATGTGAACCATGTACTTGTAGCAATGGCAGATGGAGACTTAACACAAAGGGTATCACAAAATTACCAAGGTGATTTTGAAACTTTGGCAAACTCTTTAAATAATGCATTAGAAAAATTATCACAAGCATTATCTGAAGTTCGAAGTTCGGCAGTCGTCATTTCGCAGGCATCCAGCCAAATCTCTTCCACCTCACTATCCTTGGCAGAGGCAACATCCGAACAAGCCTCAAGCATCGAACAAACAACAGCCGCTGTTGAAGAGATGTCCGCATCCATCACACAAACCAACCAAAATACAAAGGTAACCGATGATATTGCAAAAAAATCTGCAAATGATGCAATCAAGGGTGGAGAATCTGTGAATGCAACTGTATTAGCAATGTCAAAAATTGCCGAAAAAATTGGAATCATCAATGAAATCTCTGGGCAAACAAACCTACTTGCATTAAACGCGGCGATTGAAGCCGCAAGAGCTGGCGAACAAGGAATGGGATTTGCTGTTGTTGCTTCTGAAGTCGGAAAGTTAGCAGAAAGAAGCCAAGCCGCTGCCAAAGAAATTAGCCACCTAGCAAATGCAAGTTTAGTGACGGCGGAAGAAGCCGGTCAACTGCTGAATCAAATTGTACCTTCGATAAGCAAAACGGCAGAATTAGTCCAAGACATTTCTTTTTCTTCCAAAGAACAAGCTGTAGGTGTTCAGCAAATTACAGATGCAATGACATTAGTGAATGAAAGTACACAAAACAATGCGGCAAGCTCAGAAGAATTGTCCGCCACTGCAAATGAAATGAGCCGGCAAGCAGAACATCTCATGGTTTTAGTGGAACAATTTAGATTCAAATTAGAATAAAGGAAACTAAAAAATGTGGGATACGCCATAGAATCGATCTCTCTCAATTCAAAATCCATCGATTCCATTCTAATGGAATTTGAATTGGGAGATGGAACCCATCGCAACATTATCGCACAGTCAATTCTTTCGAACGATCCATTCCCATGTTTTTTTGGTCCGCTCATTCAGAGCCATCAAAGTGAAACATCCGAACGAGAAGACTCGTTTTATTTCATCCGAAACATCATTTGATAAGTCACGTTTTGTTTTCCAATCTACTTTGATTGAAAACTTTGTCTTAAAAAATATTCAGTTTTCAGATGCATATTTTTTCTAAAATCAGCTTCTATTTTCAAAAGATTTTTAAAGAGATCTGTTTATTTTGAACCAAACATTCGTCCATAATCTACGGACAAATCAAAACTGTCGGAATTTATTTTTTGAACGTTGATCATTTTTAGCACATTGAATGACACAATTTTTGATACTTAAATTCTAAAACCTAATTCTATCAGATATGAAAATAAAAAACTCAGAACATAAACTGAATATCAGATCCAATTCTCCTTCGGAGAAATTCCAAACAGCAAACTTAGCGCGTTGTATGTACACTATGTTGATGGTAGTAGTCTTTTACAATTTTCAATTGCCTTGGATAGTCGCTATTGGCTCCATTCATCTAGTGTTTGCGATTGTTTGGTTTTTGTGAATTCACTATGATCTGTTAGTTGAAGAGGAGATTTGGTGGAGTGGGTATGTGCCAGCTACATTTGATCTGATATGGTTAACTGTTCTTGCATTTGGAACTGGACATATTACTTCTTTTTTCATTTTAGGATATCTTGGATCCATTGCACTTAGTAGTATGTCTCTCGATAGAAACTACGGAATATACAATGCTTTTCTTGCTACTGTTTTGTTTAGTGCGATGGGATTTTTGGTTTATTTTGAAATTTTGCCTTCAGTAAATATATTAATGCCTACAGTGAAACCCACTTTAATGAGTATATTCATTTCTTCAATTTTGTTAGGTGGGAGTGCCTTCATCGTAAACCAAATTGTATCCAAATTGTTTTCTTCATTAACTGATGTGAATCAAAAATTATTGGCGATCGCAATGACAGATCCATTGACTGGGATTTCCAATCGTAGATCATTTTTTTCAAATTTAGAAATAGAACTCGCAAGAAAACAAAGAAGTGTAGGTCCATATCCAATTGCATTCTTACTATTTGATTTAGATCTATTTAAATCCATCAATGATACTTATGGACATGAATTTGGAGATCAGGTTTTAATTGAATTTGCAACTGTTCTCAAAACTTCACTACGCAAACAAGACTTCCCTGCTCGATGGGGAGGAGAAGAATTCCTGGTCCTCTTACCAAATACTGACCTAGACGGCGCGATCGTCGTCGCTGAAAAAATTCGAACAAGCTTTCATTCCTTATCCTTTTATGCCAAAGATAAACGAATCCAATGCTCCACGAGTGTAGGAATCTCTGTATGCAACGAACAAGGGATCAACCCAGAAGTGGTGATCAATCAAGCGGATCAATATTTATATGAAGCCAAACGAAATGGGAGAAACCAAATCTATTCGGAAAAAAATGTTCCCTCTTAAAAGATTACAACTGGATACAAAATTCCAATGAATCCTGATAGATCTGAATGTTTACCCGCTCACAAAAAAAGAAAAATTCAGCTCGATGCCCGAAATGTGAACTCTTTTGAAATTAATTTGTGAATCTGAGAAAGTTTCTATTGAAGTGAGTGGATATGGTGTATAGGGGGAATTCGCACATCCCACGAACCACTCCCCTCCTCCCGAACTCGGGTGGGGGTTTGTCAATTCTCATCTGCATTATGTCACATAAAGCTGATTGCCGTTGCCTTTCGCAACTCCACTGGGACGAGCCCCCAAATCCGATTCTCGCGTACATTTTGCCCACTCCTGGGAAATCATTTCTTTGACGAAAAATTTTTCAGGAACAAAGCTATGACTCGCATCAATTTAGGTTTTAGATTTTTGGAATTTTTATTGCGACTACAAGTGTTTTTGGTATCAGCTAATGTTCACTTGATTACGACATTATAAAACTACGACTTCATAGATCGTGATGGCTTTCGATTTTCCTTTCACGACCACTAGATCAATTTCTCGGACAACAAACCCATCCGGATCTCCATACTTTCCTTCAATTTGAAGATAGGTTGTATCCGATATAAGAATCGAACACCCGTAATGTTTTGTTAACCCCTCAATCCTCGAAGCTAAATTCACATTATCACCGATTACGGTGTAATCCAATCTTCGATCGGATCCAATGTTTCCCACAATCGCCTCACCTGTGTGAATCCCAATACCAACTTTTAAATCGTCACTTCCTAGATCCATATTTTGATTTAATTTTGTAAGTTCACGAATCATTTCCACGGCTGTTTTGACGGCCTGAAGAGCATCATCCTCATTTTTAAAAGGAGCTCCAAAGACAGTCATTATCGCATCACCGATAAACTTATCTATAGTTCCATTAAATTTAAAAATGACATCGGTCATTCGAGACAAATATTCATTTAAGAAAAGAACCACCTCTTCTGCAGTCCTTTGTTCTGAAAATTTAGTAAAGGAACGAATATCGGAAAAAAGTATGGTGACTTCCTTATTTTCTCCACCAGGTTCCAACTGAACTTTATTTTTGTAAAATTCACTTACGAGTTGGGAAGGTAAATATCTTTCCATCATTTGTTTTGTATTGGCCTCTTTCACCATTTCAATATTCGAAACAGTTGTCACATAACCAACTCCTAGGATCATTGCGAGTCCAATCATCATTGGCAAAATATCAAATGGATACTCTTCCCCTAAACCGAATGAGATTACCACAAAATAAACAAAAGCTAAAAAAGCTCCGTAGATTGTTCCCGTTTTTGAATGTCTCAATTGGTTGAACTGGTAAACGAAAATTGCGCTAGTCATAGCAATAAAGTATATCAAACCATTTCCTTTCTGGATCGTCGGATCCAAAAAAATCATTAACCCAATAATAAAATAATCCAAAGTAATTGTGAAAAATTTTAGATACGGTTGATAAGGTAAAAAATTTACGATAAATAACACTATACTTGCAAACAATAAAAATACAAAATCTAATGCTACGGTGATAAAGCTTGGAGTCACGATTGTATAGTTGATCCAACCCAAATAAGATACAAAATCCATTATGGATGTGACAGAAAATAAAACAAATCGAACAAGAGCCACCGTCTTTTCGTTTTTCATTTCTCTGGCAATTAATATTTCTTCAACTAATGATTGTTTCATTCAATGCTCCGCCTTGGTAAGGATCAAAAAAACCAACTCTTTGTCTGTACCGAATTTTTAAAATCACGGATTCATTTGATCCAATGGAAATAGATTCAAATCAACTCAAATGAATCTACTAACAACTAAATCCAAGAATCTCTTATCTTCTACCATAAACAAATGATAAATGTATTTCTATAGATCGTATATATTTTCAAAATTCATTCCACTGAAAATGAAATAGGCAATCGATCGTCAAAAAAAATGCCTCTTCCTTCCATGAACTCAAACCATTTCCAGGAAGACCATTTACAATGGATTCGAATCTAAATTTGAGAAAAGGATCCTTCTTTTCAATTAAGGGAATCCAATCCTCCTCCCAAATACGAACTATTTAAAAAAAAATTTCAGGAAATAGTAAGATGGTTTCGCAAAGATTGGAATTGTGTTAGGGGAAAAAGTGGCACATCCCACGAGCCACTCCCCTCCTCCCGAACTCGGGTGGGGGTTTGTCAATTCGCACCCGGATTATGTCTCATAAAAACGATTACCGTTTCCTCATTCATAATCAAGTTTGTACGCTTCAGATAGTTTCGATGCTCGTGACTCGAATACCTTCACAAAATTTAGATTTTCAGCGAGAACATTTCACTCATCAAAACGGGAAATTTGTTATGGGAAAAGTGTTTCTAAGATTCTTCCAGGTTTGAGTGAAACATGGGAGGTAATTCTAATAATTGTTCCTGTAACAAAGGTTTTTCGAAATAACCAGTCACTATGGGATTCTTCTGTGCACGGTCTCGATCAGAAGGATCCACGGAAGATGAAAGCATAAATATAACAAAATATTTTTTAACTGCGCCCTCAATTTCGGAAAGTCGTTCTAGGACTTCCCAACCAGATAAGGAAGGCATATTGATGTCCAATAATAATAAACTAGGGGTCGGACTATTTTCACATTCCTCCTTAATAAACGCCAATGCCTCATCTGGCTCAGTAAAATCTATGATTTCAACACTATTAAATGTTCTTTTGATCGTGAGTTTGGTTAAAACATTGTTTACAGGATCATCATCAACTAACAAAAAACGATTGGGAAAATTCATGTTATTCTAGTGCGCCCTGAATTTGATTTTGTAAAAAATATGGTTCGATTAATATCGCAATTGTATTCATTCATTCAATAAAGGCAATTCAATTACAAACTCGGTTCCAATATTAACATTACTTTTAACAGAAATATTTCCACCGATGGCTTCCACCTGAGTCTTAGTAATAAATAAACCCATTCCTTTTCCTATGGATGTATTCAAATGAAACCTTTTGTACATCCCAAACAGTTGGTCGCCTTTCTTTTCCAAATCGATTCCCATTCCGTTATCTTTAAATACCAGTAAAAGGGAATCTTGTTTCTTTTTACTGGACACTTGTATCAAAGTAGGCTGACCTGGGCGCCTATATTTTATACTATTTGTTAACAAATTATAAAATATACTATAAAGATATGTTTTTGTTGATTCAATCTTTTCTAATTCGGAAAAATCAGTTTGAAGTGTTACATTTTCTTTCTCAGCTAAAGTCTCGAGACTATTCCAAATTTCAAATAATAGTTTTTGGAAGAAAATAGTTTCTTTATTTTCAAAAACTTCACGTTTGACTTGCAATATAAAATTTAAATCCCGAATCACGTCATCTAACTTTGAAACAGTTACCGACAATTCTTTCCCAAATAATTTACGATTTTCTTCTTCTAACGAATCTTCGTTTAGCTCTCTTGCTAAACCGATGATATTCGCAACAGGCGCACGTAAATTATGAGATACAATATAAGCAAACTGTTCGAGGTCCTTATTTCTTTGAATGAAATCATTTGTCAGCTTTAAACGTTGCATCTCTTCCTTTTTGAATTCTGAAATATTTTCGATAGATAGCAAAACCCCAATCGATTGATTCATATTATTTTTGATGGGATTGATCGTGAAATAATACCAACTTACACTCCTATCATATTGTTTGTACTGAACTTCAAAACCGAACTCTTCGCCTCCTAATGCTCTCAAAAGATGATCAAAAATTCCATTATGCTTATCACTTAAATAATCATGAAAAAAATCGCCGTTACATAATGTATGACCTAACTCTTTTTTTACGAATTCGACGGATTTGTTATTAAAGGAGATAATCTT